>JAAUYW010000040.1 GCA_014804915.1 Desulfovibrio sp.
AAGGATCTGCTCTTCCTGGTTTGCGGCGCGGTAATGTTCTCCACCCACCGCGAGACTCTGAACGAGCTGGGCGGAATCGGCCGCAAGATGCCGTTCACATTGCTGATGTTCGCAATTGGCGGCCTGTCCCTGGTCGGCGTGCCGCCTACCAGCGGCTTCTCCTCCAAGTGGATAATCTACCAGGCGCTGATGCAGGCCGGTCAGCCATTACTGGCCCTGCTCTCACTGGTCGGCAGCGTGATCACTCTCGCCTATGTGGCCAAATTCATGCATGCCGCTTTTCTCGGCCAGCCATGCAATGATCTTGAGGATGTGAAGGAAGCGCCGGCAGTAATGCGCGTTGCCATGGCCCTGCTGGCCGCAGGCTGCATTCTCACCGGCATTTTCCCTGGCCTAGCTCTATACCCGATCAACAACATTCTGGCGCAATACGGCAGCCAGACATTGCAGGTGGCCATTTCCGGCCTGGCGGCAGGGCCCGGGGCCTGGAACGCCACGGCGATCTTCATAATGATGGCAATCGCCTTTCTTGCGGGCGGCTGGTTTATCCGCCACTTTACCCGCCTGCGTGAAATTGACATTCATACCTGCGGCCTGCCTGTTGACGAGGCCACAAGCCGCATGACGCCAGCCAGCATTTACGGCGATATTGTCCAGATGCTTAGCGGCAGGGGGACGCGCTCATGAGCGAGACATTGCTTGCCATTCTCCACATGTGCATTTTTCCTGGCGGCGCGTTCGCGCTGATTGTGGGCTTTTTTTACAAGGGCCTGGACCGGCGCGTTGAAGCGCGGCTGCAGCGGCGCGTTGGCCCCCCGCTTGTCCAGCCCTGGCTGGATATCGCAAAGCTGCTGACCAAGGAAACTCTCATCCCGAAGACGGCCTGCAAGCCGGCATTTCTGCTCGCGCCGGTATTTGGCTTTACCGGCATGGCCGTCTGCGCCGCCTTTATTCCCATCCCGGGCGTTTACAGCGGGCTTCCGCATATGGGGGACCTGCTGGTTATCTTCTATCTTCTGCCAATACCAGCGATAGCGATCATGCTGGGCGGTTCCTCCTCCAGCTCCCCTTTTGGCGCAATGGGATTTTCACGCGAAATGGTGATGATGCTGGCCTACGAAACGCCCCTGCTGATGGTGCTTCTCGCAGTTGCGATGATGGTCGGCAAGGCAATGGCAGGGGGCGCCTGGGGCGCGGAATTCTCCCTGCTCCACATAGTGCAGTGGCAGGAAGCCAATGGCTCGCTGGGCCTCAATCCGGCCATGATTNCGGCCCTGGNGGCCTATCTGATCTTTNTGCCANGCNCGATGGGCGTGCCGNCTTTTGACATTGCCGANGCTGAAACAGAGATTCTGGAGGGCCCGCTGCTTGAATACGGCGGCCCGCTCCTGGCCCTGTTCCAGATTACCTCTGCCCTGAAGACTTTCGTTGTGCTTGGCATTGGCGTAGCCATGTTCTTTCCCGGCACGCTTGGCTCTTTCTGGCCAGTCAACCTGCTCTGGTTCCTTTTCAAGTGCCTGTTGCTGATGCTCTGCTCGCTTACGCTTGTCAAGGCGGCTACAGGCCGCTACCGCATTGAGCAGGCATTCCGTTTTTATGTTACAGTCCCGACAGCGCTGGCCCTTGCAAGCCTGATTCTGGTCTGGGCAATGTAAGGAGACAGCAATGGCACTTGAGGATACGCTGAAAAAACTTTCCGTCCGCTCGCCCTGGCTTTTCCGCATCAATGCCGGCTCCTGCAATGGCTGNGATGTGGAGCTTGCGACCACAGCCTGCATTCCCCGCTATGATGTGGAGCGCCTGGGCTGCAAATATTGCGGCAGCCCGCGTCACGCGGACATAGTGCTTATAACCGGGCCGCTGACCACGCGCGTCAAGGATCGCGTCCTGAAAGTCTGGGAAGANATTCCCGAACCCAAGGTGACAGTCGCAGTGGGCATTTGCCCGATTTCAGGCGGCGTGTTCCGCGAGGGCTATTCAATTGAAGGACCGCTTTCCAAATACATACCCATTGACGTCAATGTGCCAGGCTGCCCGCCCCGNCCGCAGGCTATCCTGGAGGGCGTTGTAAAGGCGCGTGAGATATGGATGAAAAAACTGGGCATCGACCCCCAGACAAACGCCTGAGCAGGATCTGGCTCAAGTTGGCGGACTACTTCAGGGAAAAGATGCGGGAACCCGAAGGGGGCTGCGGCAAATGCGCTGTCTGCCACCATGTCTGCCAGCTGCTTGACAAGAAACCGGCTCCGGAGGAGTAATATGGCGAGTTTTCTGAAAGTGCTTTTCCGAAACCTGCTGGAAGGGCCCAGCACGGATCCCTTTCCGGNAGGGGAGACNTTCACTCCGGAGAGGCTGCGCGGCAAATGCGTGGTTGACCCTGAGCTATGCATGGGCTGCGGGGTATGCAAGAACTCCTGCGCAGCAGGCGCGATTGATATCTCGCCAAAAGAGGACAACTCCGGCTTCAGGATAACTGTCTGGCGCGATTCCTGCTGTCTTTGCGCTTCCTGCCGCCATTACTGTCCAACTGGCGCAATGAGCATCACCAACGACTGGCATCATGTGCATGAAGACAAGGACAAGTATGATATTGTCGAGCAGCAGGTGATCGATTATGTGCCCTGCGCGCATTGCGGAAATCCGATCCGGCCTCTGCCNCTGAANCTGGCGCANAAGCTNTACGCGCANGACGAGGNGATTGATCCGGAGCGNGTNCGNCTGCTCTGCCCCAAATGCCGGCAGCTGGATGACGCCAGGCGCAATGAAAGGCTGACTGCGCANCAGGAAGAAACNCAAGCCGAAACNGCCGCTCAGGCACAAGCCGCNAACTGAAAGCACAGGTAAATCATGTCTGAAATAATCAAGGGCGACAAGAAGGTTCTGGAAAGCATGGAAAAGCTGGCCACGAGGCCGGACGCGATCCAGTACACTACCGACAGCTTTGGCAATGGCTATCACTGGTTCCTGCTCAACACGCCTGATGATCTCACTGCGGCCGGAACGGCGCTCAGACAGGCTGGAGCCAGGCTGGCAATGGCGACAGCCTATAACCGCCCGGGGGACGAGGCNGCCGCGCATCANAATATCTGCTATGAATTCGCGCTTGCCGGAGTTGTATATTCCTGCACTGTGGAACTGACTGACGCGCATCCATCCGTGCCATCGATCACGCCTCTTTTCGCAAATGCAGACTGGCATGAGCGCGAGATGATGGAACTGTACGGCATTAAAATAACAGATCATCCGGATCCGAAGCGGCTGTTCCTGGATGAGGAACTGGACAAGGGTCTGCTCGGCCAGGTGGTGCCGCTGTCAGTCATGATGAATGGCGCAAGCTCCATGGATTTGTGGGAACGCATTCTTTCAGCCAGGGAGGCCTAGAAAATGGGCGAAACTTTTACTCTGCCTCTGGGGCCGGTGCATGTGGCGCTGGAAGAGCCCGTATATTTCAAGCTGGATGTTGACGGCGAGACAATTCGCAATGTCAACCTCACATCCGGCCATGTGCATCGCGGCATGGAAGCGCTTGCTGGCAAGCGCAATCTTGTCAAAAACATAACTCTTACCGAGCGCGTCTGCTCCCTTTGCTCCAACAGCCACTCCTTTACGTATTGCATGAGCGTAGAGAACGCGCTGGGCATGACCATTCCGCCCCGCGCCTCCTACCTGCGCGTACTGGCCGAGGAGATAAAGCGCTGCGCGTCGCATCTTTTCAATACCGCCATCCAGGCGCATATCATCGGTTTCAAGTCGCTGTTCATGCATGTCATGGAAGTGCGCGAAAAAGTGCAGGACATAAAGGAAACAGTGTACGGCAACCGCATGAATCTGGCTGCAAACTGCATCGGCGGCGTAAAATACGATGTGGATGACAAGCTGATTNCCTGGATGACTGGCGAGCTGGACACCTTGCAGCCGCAGATTGAGGAAATCCGCGAAATCTACAATACAAANCACAACGTAGTAACGCGCACCAGGGGCATTGGCCTGCTTCCGCGCGAAGANGCCATAAGGCTGGGGGTAGTCGGGCCGGTTGCGCGCGCCTCGGGCGTCATGAATGACGTGCGCAAGGAATCGCCCTACGCNGCTTATACTGAAGTGGAATTCAAAAGCATTCTCAGAAATGAATGCGATGTGCATGCGCGCACGCAAGTGCGGCTNGANGAAGTGCTGGAATCGTTTGGAATAATCCGCCAGGTTTGCAGGAACATGCCAGGCGGNCCGGTAACAGCGCCGATGAATCCCATACCTGTGACCCAGGCCTGCGCCAGAAGCGAGGCGCCGCGCGGCGAGGTNTTCTATTACATTCGNCTGGATGGCACGGATACGCCGCAAAGGCTGAAATGGCGCGTGCCCTCCTACATGAACTGGGAAGCGCTGGGCGTGATGATGCGCGATTGCGCGATGGCTGATGTGGCGCTGATCACCAACAGCATCGATCCCTGCGTATCGTGCACGGAGCGGTAAAAGCGGAGCATGCATGAGGCGAGCCTCGTGGAGGGGCTGCTGAAAATGGCGTTGCAGGCGGCGGCCAGGTTCCAGGCGGAAAACGCGCATGGCGCGCCCCCGCGAATCAGGGAAGTGATTTGCGAGGCNGGGCTGCTNGCCTGCGTTGAAAAAGAGACCTTGCGGGCCTGTTTTGAAATCTTCAGCGAAGACACAATCGCGGAGGGCGCGAATCTGGTTGTCAACACCGCCCCGCTGCAATGCTTNTGCAATGCCTGCGGCCACAAATTCGAGCTCAGAAAACGTCATTTTGTCTGTCCGGCCTGCGCAAGCGAGAATATCAGGTTCAAAGGCGGCAGCGGCCTCATGCTGCAGGCAATCAACGTAGATTGTGGAGAACAAGGGCATGGTTGAGCATATAGAAGTCATTCCGTCCAAATGCATCGCCTGCCGCCGCTGCGAGGTGGCCTGCATAGCGGCGCATCACAATATGTCATTCAAGGAAGCGATGAAGCATCGGGACGCGCTGGTTTCGCGCGTGCAGGTTGTAAAGGCGGAGGGACTCAAGACAACAGTGCGCTGCCACCAGTGCGAGGACGCTCCCTGCTGCAATATCTGCCCCACAGGCGCGCTGCTCCAGGATGAAGAGGGACGCATNATCATGCATGAAGAGCATTGCATTGCCTGCAAGATGTGCGTCCATGCCTGCCCATACGGAGCGATCCAGATTGACATTCCGGANGGCGCGATTGAAGAAGAGGGGGAGGCGCTGCCGGCCTGCAGGCAGCGCGAGGTGGCGGTGCGCTGCGATATGTGCCATGCCTGGCGCATTGAAAACGGCAAGNANATNACNGCCTGCATGGAGGCCTGTCCNAANCAGGCGCTGGCNATGATAATGCCGGATGGAACCCTGGTTGAGGCGCCAAAGCCNGAAAAAAAGNCCGCAGGAAAACCTGTTGAGGAAACCCGCAGCCAGNCTGGCAGCTGACAGGGGGAGGCGAATTGGCAAAGAATCAGGCAATGCAGCTCTGGCAGGTNGAAGATTCCGCAGAATTATATGGAATCAATGCCTGGGGGGCGGGATTTTTTGATGTTTCGCCAAAGGGGGAAGTGGTTGTCTGTCCGCATGGGCCGCAGGGCCCAAAGATTCCCCTGCCTGAAATCATCGCAGGTCTGAAAGCCCGCGGCTATGACATGCCCGTGCTTTTGCGCGTTGAGAACATTCTGGCATCGCGCATAGCAAAGCTGCATGATTCTTTCCAGAAAGCCATTACTACCCTGGGCTACAAGGGCCAGTACCGCGGCGTGTTTCCAATCAAGGTCAACCAGCAGCAGCAGGTAGTGGAGAAAATTGCCCAATTTGGCGCGCGCTACCATCACGGCCTGGAGGTTGGCTCCAAGGCGGAGCTGATCGCGGCCGTTTCGCTGATGCGCGACCGCGAGGCCTGTATTATCTGCAATGGCTACAAGGACGAGGAATTCATTGATCTTGGCCTGGTAGCCTCAAAGCTGGGATTTAACGTCTTTTTTGTGCTGGAAATGCCTGGCGAGCTGGAGCTGCTCCTGGAGCGCTCCAAGGCGCTGGGAGCGCGGCCAAACATAGGCGCGCGCGCCAAGCTGGCAGTCAAGGCTAGCGGCCACTGGACAGATTCCGGCGGCGAGCGCTCCACTTTCGGACTGTCAACGTCGCAGATTGTGGATGTGGTGGATGCCCTGAAAGCGCATGACATGCTTGATTGCTTCAAGCTGCTCCACTATCATCTGGGCTCCCAGATTTCCAATATCCGCGACATCAGGAATGGCGCAATGGAAGCCGCGCGCCTTTACGCCGGCCTGGTTCAGGAAGGCGCGCCAATGGGCTATCTGGATCTCGGCGGCGGTCTGGCTGTGGATTATGACGGCTCGCATACCAATTTTGTCTCTTCGCGCAACTACAATCTCGACGAGTACTGCACGGACGTGATAGAGACGATCATGAGCGTGCTGGATGAAAACGGCATAGCGCATCCGCATGTGATCACGGAATCCGGGCGAGCCACAGTCGCCTATTATTCCGTCCTGCTCTTCAACATTCTGGATGTGAACCAGGTTGAGGAAGCGAAACTGCCGGATGAGCTGCCGCCGGACACTCCGGAAGCCGGCCGCAATCTTCAGGAAACCCTTGCGAACATCTCATTGCGCAATCTTCAGGAAAGCTATAACGACGCGATTTTTTACCGCGATGAGGTGCGGCGTCTTTTTTCAACAGGCGGAGCAACGTTGCGCCAGCGCACTCTGGCCGAGCGCTATTTCTGGGCTATCATCATGAAAATAGCCCAGGAAAAGGGCAAGCTCAAAAATGTGCCGCGGGATTTGCAGGATATAGATGTGAACCTGGCGGATATTTATTACGGAAATTTCAGCGTTTTTCAGTCCCTGCCTGATTCCTGGGCAATAGACCAGCTTTTCCCGATTATGCCGGTGCACAGACTGGACGAGTTTCCCTGCCGCCAGGGCATTATTTCTGATATCACATGCGACTCGGATGGGCGCATTGACCACTTCATTGATCCTCAGGGCATGAAGCCAATGCTGGAGCTGCACCCCCTGCGCGATGGCGAGGAATATTACCTCGGCGTGTTTCTGGTAGGCGCGTACCAGGAAACGCTGGGCGACCTGCACAACCTGATGGGCGACACCAATGTGGTTTCGATTCGCGCGGCCAATGACGGCAGTTATGAATATGTGCGCGAAATACGGGGGGATTCGGTTTCGGACGTGCTGGGCTATGTGGAATATGACCCGCGTCGCATTCTGGAAAACCTGCGCAGCACTGCGGAGCACGCGGTTCAGGAAGGCCGAATTTCGCCAAGCGAGCGCTTCTCGATTCTCCAGACTTTCGAAAACGGCCTGCGGGGATATACGTATTTTGAAAGATAGCCAGGGGCATGACAAAAAGGGCTGCCTTGGCGATAATCCGGCCAGGGGGCAAGGAAATTGGCCTCCCTTTATGGAAAAGTCTCCCTTAAATCCTCTGGCAACGCCAATGTGACGGTCGCTTTTAACTCATTGGCTGGCTATTTGCCGCGTCAGCGCCAACCGGCAATTTATCCCATTTGAGTCCATCAAAAGTCGCAAACACTTCCGGGGCTGCGCCATTTGCCATTATATTTCGCAACACGGGATTTTGCTGGCGTCTGAATGTAAAACCGGCCCTCGCGCCTGCCTCGATGTCGATTCGGACAGTGTGCGGCTTGCCAACAAAAACTATCTGATTGCCAGCATATACGCGTATAGCTTGAGGCGCGCCTGAAACATGATCCCAGGCCCAGCCCGCTATTGATAAACCGTTGCGCTCATCGTACTGCAAAATATCCACATAGCCCCTAAAGAGCTGGCTGGCTGATCTGTAATTCCCTGACCTGATCAATTTGCCATTTGAGTATTTGAATATTTTACCAAGATGGAGAAGTTCATACGCATCAAGCCTTTTTCGCAAATGAATGGGCCGCGGCCAATTAAGCTCCGCATCATAACGGATATCGGCATTGACTCCATTCAGATCAGCCAATGCCTTGAATTTGCCGGCAAAACGCAAGATTCGCCTGTCAGGCGGCTCATAGTAATCGAAATCAATTAAAAGCCTGTTCCTGGCATAATTCAATATATTCAATGCGCCCAATAAATCGCTGTCGTTACAATTATGATGGATGCAAATATATTTTAATATAACCTGATCCGGATCGATACTGGCATAGCGATTGATATTTTCAACAACTCTCCAGAACAGATCCCGGCCTTTCAACTTTCCAAAAGTCTCTGGCGTTCCCGAATCCACGCTGCAGCGAATCAAAACGTTGCCGGTCCGCAAGGCTTCAGCAAGAGCGTTTGACCATACGCTGAGATTTGTATTGACTGTTATCGCTTTCTCCCCTGATTGAACAAGCAAATTCAGGCTTTCGTCAAAATCGGGCATCAGCAAAGGCTCTCCGCCAGCGATGGAAATGTAGGCGTCATCGGCAAGCATTCTATTTTCAAGGAGAAATTTTATGATTGGCGCCATCGTAACGCGGCGAGGCTCCGCGCATAGGCCCTGTTTATTAAAAGCGCAATACGCGCACCTGAAATTGCAATGATGGGATTCGCCAAGATTAAATCCCTTGCATATGTAATATATTTCCTCATCATCTGGCGAACAGTCAGGCAATTCCTCGACAAGGGGACAACCCTTGCAGACAGGATTTGCCCCTGGAGTATTCAATTCTTTTTCAATCTGTTTTCTGGTTTCCACAACTTCCTGAATATTGAATGATCCGTCTTCATTGACTTTGGTCAAAAATGGCCGGCGTCCACAGTTTACAGCGCAGCACGAATACAGGGACCCGCCTTCATATACCAGACCATTGCGCAGCTGCTTGCAACTCAATACTGTTTTATTGCCAGAGGCTTTTTCCTTGCTTGCTGGCTCCACAATAATTAACTGCCTGCTTTCCCTCCAGCCCCGGCAAAGGTAATGCAGTATTGGATTGTAGCCTTTTTGGGCTATATCTGTATGAATTGCCAAATAGGCCATCCAGTTAATTTTGTNTACATTCTTGACCAGTCTTTGCAATACATCCTGGCTGATTTCTGCGGCTAAATCACTTTTAAGCCCTTCAATAAAACCCTGGCGCCAATAAGGCGGAATCTTTTCAATCAGCAAATCCAGATCTGGCATACTGGCTCCCGAATATTATGGAAACGGCATAAAGCCGCGCCTATGGCAGCGCGCGGTTCGCCGCAGGCGCAATTTCAGGCGCATGGCACAGGAAAGTAAATGGCGGTCAAATCCCAGGCGTTATCTGCGGCCTGCAGACCTGTGACTCGAACGGAAATGCAGGCGCAACGGGGCGTGCTCAATTCCGAAAATCCGGCGCAGGGCTTTTTCCAGATAACGGGCATAGCTGTCCGGCACGCGTTCGGCATCATTTACAAAGAAGACAAATGTCGGCGGCTCTGCCTCGGCCTGGGTCAGATAAAAGAATTTCGCCCNNTTGCCTTTTACCAGCGGCGCCTGGTGCCTGGTAATGACTTCTTCAGTGGCTCGATTGAGCTGGCCTGTNGTGATGCGGATCTTGCACTCGGCATTGATTTTTTCCGCCATTGGCAAAACCTTGCCCAGGCCCTGCCCTGTTTTNGCNGATACCATGAGNATCGGCACATGNCTAAANAAGGCGAGAGCGTCGCGAATATCNTTTTTCAGCTGGCCAAGCCTTCCCTGCGGCAACAAATCCGATTTGTTGACCANAATGCAGAATGGCGTCTTGCGCGTTGCCAGAAGATCCATCAAGCGCTTGTCCTGCTGGCTGATGCCCTCCATAGCGTCCAGAACCAGAAAAGTGACATCAGCCTTTGTGGTGGTCTTGATCGAGGAGTTGACAGAAAACTTCTCGACCTCATCCGTTATTTTAGCGCGCCTGCGGATTCCGGCCGTATCCACAAATTCGTAAATCTTGCCATCTTTTTCAAAACGCACATCAACGCTGTCGCGCGTGGTGCCGGCCACATCTGAAACTATCAGCCTCTCCTCCCCGGAAAGAGCATTGACAAGAGAGGATTTGCCGGCGTTGGGCCGCCCAAGCATTGCCAGGCGCAGGGCCGGCTTTTCCGGCAGCTCCCCGCTCCAGTCCGGGCTTCCTTCAGGCCATGCAAGCGTGGCCAGATCTTCGGTAAGAGCATTGATATTATGACCATGCTCTGCTGAAACAGCCAGCAGGGGAAAGCCAAGGGCATGAAATTCGGAAAGCTGCTCATCTTCCCTTTCCATGCCATCCACCTTGTTGACTATGCACAGGCAGGGCAGATTCATGCGCCGGATATGGGCTGCAAGGTGCTCATCAAGAGGCAGAAGGCCATCGCGGCCATCCACTACAAAGGCCACAGCCGCCGCTTCCCTGAGTGCGGCGTCCGTCTGGGCCAGAATGTCGGCCTCAAAGCCGCGAATGCCATCCGGCCCCTCAACTGGCTTTGACTCCGAATCCAGGGTAATGCCTCCTGTATCCATGATCCGAAATGGCGCGAGTCCCTTGCGCCGCACTATGCCTTCCATGCGATCGCGGGTTACGCCCGGGCGGTCATGCGTGATGGCGCGATTGGATTTGATCAGGCGATTGAACAGCGTTGATTTGCCCACATTCGGCCTGCCTGCCAGAACAACCACAGGCAAAGTTTGATCAGACATCGGAAGNCTCTTTCGGTTCGGGTTCAAGAATCGGAGGCAATTCGGTAACAGCCAGCTTGCCGCCCCACTCCGGCAAGCAGGAAAAGCTGGCGCCATCAGGCAGGATAATGCGGCAGGAATGAAGTTTCAGNCCTGCCTCNGGCATTTTGGCCCCATAACGGCGATCTCCGGCTACTGGATGGCCGCANGCTGCCAGCTGGGCCCGAATCTGCCTCTTGCGGCCAGTGAGCAATAATATTTGCACAAGCGTGAAATTTTCCTGTCCAGCAATGCGCCTGACCAGGCAATGGCATTCCTGGCGTTTCGGGCCAGGCGTCGNNTATGCCCTGCCCTCTTCGGAAAGAAAATGGCGCAGNCGCGCAGTNTTTTCCAGTTGCCAGTCGCCTTCGATCCAGGCAAGATATTCCTTGTGGATCCTGCCAGCGCGAAAATCGGCCTGCAGCTGCCTAAGGGCGGGAAACGTGGAGCCTACCAGCAAGACGCCGCTTGTGCCGTAATCCAGCCGATGCCCGGGAGCAGGCTTGAAAGCGTATTCCCTGTAGACGTTCGCCAGCTGGGCCGAAAAACTTGACTGCTGGCTTGTACCGGGCTGCACGGCCAGTCCAGANGGCTTGTTGAATGCCCAGATGCCTCCGGAAACGCCAAGCAGCGGCGGCAGGCCTGCGCTGGCATCCGGCAAGGGGGGCATGGAGCTATCGGCAGCCAGGGACAGTTTTTGCGCAAANGGCGGCAAACGCACAATATCGCCAGCCTCAACGATTTCAAAAGGCTTGCAGCGCTTGCCATTAAGCCGAATCTGGCCGGTGCGCAGCCAGCGGTGCAGAAGATTTTGGGGCAAGTCCAGGCGCCTCTCCAGAAAGCGCAGCAGTTTCTGGCCGCTTTCAGCTTCCCCAACAGGCGGAAATGGAGGAATAGGGTGATCCGGATCCGGCATGGGCTTATTTTGGCCCGATGCGGGCCTTGCGTCAAGAGCGCATTTCGATTCAGGAGGTGGTGGAAATTATCCGGACGGCAGCGCGAAAGCGCTGGACGTCAGCTCAAAGAATGAGCATAGTTGAAGAAAGCATGAAACCAGGCAAGTCCGTTTCGCGGGTAGCGTGACAAAATTGTACTTTTAAAATGGATAAATATACCATTATACAGATGGATTGTTTGGAGGCCATGCAAACGCTTGAGCCAGAATCTGTCGATCTTGTTTTTGCAGATCCCCCATACTGGATGCGCACTTCAGGTGTATTAAAAAGAGTGGAAGGTACAGATTATAACGGCTGCAATGACAGATGGGATAATACTTTTAATTCTTTTGAAGATTACGCCACCTTTACTCGTTCCTGGCTTACCCAGGCAAAACGCCTCCTCAAAAAGAATGGAAGCATCTGGGTAATTGGCTCCATGCAATGTATATTTACCATAGGGAATGCATTGCAAGAATTAGGTTATTGGTTGATCAATGATGTAATTTGGTGGAAAAACAACCCTACTCCCAATATGATGGGATCTCGTCTATGCAATTCGCATGAAACATTGATCTGGGCTGTGAAAGATGAAAAAGCCAAATTTACCTTCCATTACAAGACTGCAAAGGAATTAAATCGGGACACCGTATCTGAATCTGAATATTTGCAAGGCATACGGAAGCAAATGGGAAGCGTTTGGCGATTTCCTGTTTGCGGAGGGGGAGAAAGGATAAAAGATGAGGCTGGAAACAAACTTCATTCGACCCAAAAGCCTATTGCTCTATTGCATCGCATCATCAATATTTGCACAAATCCTGGTGATACGGTATTGGATCCATTTAGTGGAACTTTTACTACTGGAGCGGCAGCCATTACCAGCGGAAGGACTTTTATAGGAATTGAAAAAGAGGCTAAATATTGTGAATATGGGCTGAAAAGACTTCAATCCTGCCAAATAAATATTGGGCCAATCGAGGAAGCATTATATGATGTAAAGCCACAAAAGGTTACTATACCAGATTTAATTGCTAACAGATATTTGTATAGTGAGGAATGTCTCTTCCTGAAATCCGGTCATGCCAAAGGAACGCTACTTGGCAACGGGAAAATTAAACTTGCCAATGGAGAAATTTGCGATATCCATAAAGGCGCCGCGCTTGCGTGTGGCAGCAAGGCAGCAAGACTGAATGGTTTTCACACCTGGTATGTTATGCGCGGTAATTCGTTAATCAGCCTGAACAAAATAAGGGAAGAAATGCGCTCCAATTCATAAAAATCATCCTTTAATATTCGAATAAGAAAGGAAGTGAGGTCATTAGTATAAAAATGGCTAAACTGGAGATTTTTTTTGAAGATAATTTAAATTGGCTGAAAAGAATTGAGTCTTCTTCAATAAACTTAATATATATTGATCCTCCTTTTAATACTGGAAAAACTCAACAACGCACACAAATCAAGACTATTGCCGATAATGAAGGGGATAGAGTCGGATTTGGCAATAAAAAATATAAATCGCTAAAATTATCCACTACAGGATATAAAGATAGCTTTGATGATTTCCTGGGATTTATTGAACCAAGACTAATAGAAGCAAAGAGAATATTAACGAAGAATGGTTCCTTATTTTTTCATTTAGATTATAGAGAAATCCACTATTGTAAAGTTCTCCTGGATGAAATATTTGGAAGGGATTCTTTCATAAATGAAATAATTTGGTCTTATGATTATGGCGCAAGATCAAAGAAGAAATGGTCAACTAAACATGATAATATTCTTTGGTATGCCCAAAATCCTGATAATTATATCTTTAATTACGATGAGATTGACAGGATTCCCTACATGGCGCCAAGTTTGGTAGGTGAAGAAAAAGCTAAAATTGGTAAAACCCCTACTGATGTTTGGTGGAATACAATTGTTAGCCCAAATGGAAAAGAAAAAACTGGTTACGCCACACAAAAACCATTGGGGATATTGAATCGTATTGTGAAGATTCATTCAAATAGTGGCGATAGGTTATGCGACTTTTTTGCAGGAAGTGGCAGCTTTGGAGAAGCTGCTTATAAATTAGGAAGAGACTGTTTATTGGTAGACAATAATCCACAAGCAATCGAGATTATGAAAAAAAGATTTTCTAATTATAATTGTACTTTTTACAATGAGTTAAACGTGATGATCTCAAATCCAAATTCATCTACTTCTATACAAGATTAATTATGGTAGAGCCTTTTGCCCTGGGCTTTCAAACTCGCCAGCGCATCCCGCTGAAAAACATGTCCGGGAAACAGGTGTTGAATTTCGCTTAAGGGAGTGGTAACATGACTCATGTCCGAAATGTCCATGTGTTACAAGTGGTTAAGATGAAATCTTATAACACGTATCCCTGAGATTTTGGATTATTTTTTTAGCTTTTAGCCGGACAAATATGGATTAGCATATAATTGGCATATAATTCCAGTATTGAGATAGGGATGAAGCCCTACTGTGTACCTGCACAAACCAAAAATACCTCCCTTGTGTTATGGCATTCATGAGGTCAGGAGCTCGATTCTCCTTAACTCCACCATCCAATGATTTCAAAAGGAATTTATGATGAAGAGAGTGGATATGCCCATAAAAATTTGGTGAGATATAGCTTCTTGAGGCATTTAAAGAAGATAAATGAATAAAGGAGCAAATACTTTTGAACGTGAGTTATTTATATGGTGGATAGTTTTAGAGATTTTTATTTATTTAAGATAAATATATTATAAACAATTGGAAATATGAGCTAAATATATCCTATTCAATAATACATACTATGACAAAAGAAGAGTTATTACCATTTTTAAATCAGATTATTTGCGGGGATGCAATTCAGGAAATGAAAAAGCTTCCCTCGGAAAGTATTGATCTGATAGTAACCTCTCCTCCGTATAATTTAAAAAATTCTACGGGCAATGGGATGAAAGACGGAAGAGGAGGAAAGTGGGCAAATGCCGCATTAGTAAATGGATATGCCACTTATGATGATAACATGCCATATGATAAATATATCGAATGGCAAAGAGCCTGTTTAACAGAAATGTTAAGACTCTTATCACATGATGGGGCAATATTTTATAACCATAAATGGAGAGTTCAAGGTGGACTTATACAAGATAGACATGAAATTATCGCTGATTTTCCAGTTAGACAAATAATAATATGGAAAAGAAAAGGTGGTATAAACTTTAACCCTGGATATTTTCTTCCAACCTATGAAGTCATATATCTAATTGCAAAACCAAACTTTAAATTGGCTCCAAAAGCGAATGCTGTGGGTGATGTATGGGAATTTACTCAAGAATCAAAAAATATACATCCTGCTCCTTTTCCTATTCCATTAATTGAAAGGATTATCTCAAGCACCACAGCAAAAATTATCCTTGATCCATTTAGTGGGAGTGGAACAACTGCTGTCGTAGCTAAAAAGCTAGGCAGAAAATATATAGGAATAGAAATTTCTCAAGAGTATTGCGATTTTTCTAGAAAAAGGATCTCTGAATGCCAGAAACAACCTTTACAAAACAATCTCTTATTGCTGAATTATTGAAAATAAAAAATTCAGGTTGGATTGAAATAAAAAGAAATAAGAACAATGTTGGTAATATTGGAAACACTCTAGAAGATCTACTTGGCATTGAAGAAAATAATCTTCCCATACCTAATGCTTCGGAATGGGAATTAAAAACTCAACGTAAAAATACATCTTCTTTATTAACTCTTTTTCATATGGAACCATCACCCAAGGCATTAAGTATTGTGCCTTATCTGTTAACAAACTTCGGATGGAGGCATGAAAAAGCTGGCACTCAATACTCAAATGATGAAAGAAGTTTTAGACAGACTCTTTCATACCACAATCCAACCGCAAGAGGATTCGACTTGGATGTAGATGAAAATAATCGGAAGATAGTAGTTACTTTAGATATTAATAAAATTTCGCAAAACTTAACTCAGTACAGGGATTATTTATTAACGAATCAAAAGGACTCTCTAGATTCAAACCATATTCCATATTGGGGATTTGATGATTTGTATCATAAGGCTGGGATTAAGTTAACGAACTGTTTCTTTATCAGTGCTGATGAAAAATCTGAAAATGGTAAAAAAATGGCAAAATACGAAGATATTATAATGTTATCAAAGTTTAGAATTGAAAATTTTATAGAAAATATAAAAAATAAAAACATTTATGTAGATTTTGATGCCAGAACAGGCCATAATCATGGAACAAAGTTTAGGATAAGGCCATCGGCCTTCCCACTACTATATGAAAATGTAACTTATTTTTAATTTTTTTAGTATTACTCCAATTATTAGATCGGTAAGACTATCAACATGGCATAAGACCAAAATAAATTTTCACAATTTATAAGCGACAATGGTCTGTCCCTGTCGCTTTTTTATTGGATAATCATCTTAAACCATAAGACTCGGATTGCCTATACCCCATTATCTATACCGTGATTAAATTAGAATCTGGGCTGGGGCTGGTGTTCTTTTCCCTGCATGCGGCTGGCGTAAGCCGGCCCAGACTTCCGTGGGGCTGTGCCTGATTGCAATCTTGCCTCCAGAGTTGTATTTCCTGTTGAGCATCACTCAGTGACATAAAAATGTGCTGATTAAGGTATTCCTCCGTTATTTTAGATGGTTACGTTGGCTGGGGCGATGGTTACAATTGATGCTATTGGAG
>JAAUYW010000041.1 GCA_014804915.1 Desulfovibrio sp.
AAAGGCTGGTTCGAATCGTGTGGCTATGTATAAAATTAAAATGCTCTAAAATACAAGTCCTTTCGGATGGTTACGCACCCAAAAGGACTTTGCGAAATTTTCTTCTGGCGGAGGAGGTGGGATTCGAACCCACGTGCCGGCTATTAACCGGCAACCCGATTTCGAGTCGGGCGCGTTACGGCCGCTTCGCTACCCCTCCAAAGTGTTCAGCCTAAATATTTTGCGCTCCATTGGCAAGCACTTATTGAAAGCACAATTGCCATACTTCAGGCTGCAAAAGACTCTTCCGCAACCCTGGCTGCGACAGCTCAACGCGGCTGGCGCATCATGAACCCGCCATCCGGCCGCTCATACACCGGACTGATTGGCTCCATATGCATGCCTGCGAATGTTGACTTGTCCTTTACTGCCTGCTGCAGGAGGCGAATGCGGGTTTGCGCGGCTTTTTCCATGTCCATATCATAAATCGCGCTCAGCTCTGGCTTTGGCAGCTGCGCTTCAACAATATGCATTAAATCGCCGCCAATCACGAGTTTGTCCGGGCCGGACACAATCTCGTAAGCTGTGTGGCCTGGCGTATGCCCGCTGGCATCGATAGCAGTGATGCCTGGCAAGATTTCGCTGCCAAACTGGAACAGCTTGATCCGGTCCTTGTAAATCGCCGCCATGTCCTGGGCCAGCTTTATCTTTTCCTCGGGCCGCTTCTGGATATTTCCTGCCAGCCACGCCTCATATTCCGGCTGCGAGATCCAGAGAGTGGCATTGTCAAAATAGGGCTTGCCGTCCTTGACCAGGCCGCCAATATGATCAAAATCCATGTGTGTGAGCAAAACATCCGTAATTGAGGCCGGTTCAATGCCAGCGACTTTCAGGAGCGCGTAAAGATGCCCCTTTTTTTCCTGTTGCTCCAGCCCCCAGCCGCTGTCAACGAGAATTTTCCTGGAGCCATCCTCAAGATAGAAAGCGCGGTTGACAACTGAAAGCGGGCCGTTGGCGAACAGGGGGGCGTATTCCGGGAATCTGGAAAGCTCAGGCAGTATCGCGGCTGTCGCGCTGCCGCGCGCATCCGTCAGGGCCAGCACTTTCAGCTTGCCTACCGGTATGGATTCAATTGCCTCCAGCTCCTCCGCGACAGCTGGATAGGCCAATAACAGCGCCAGCAAAAGTCCAGTGAAAATCCTGCCAATTTTCATAAAGTTCTTCCCCCTATAAGCAAGAAACCCTAGCCAAGGCCGACATCCAGACTCATCATGCACACAAAACCGAGAATTAGGCCCATGGTTGCCGCATCGCCATTACCGGAGGCATGCGCCTCCGGTATCACCTCTTCCACTGTTACAAAAATCATCGCGCCTGCCGCAAAAGCCATCGCCCAGGGCAAAACAGGCATTGCGACCGACGCAAGCAGTGCGCCGGCCACTGCGGCTACCGGCTCCACCAGTCCGGAGAGCTGTCCATAAAAGAAAGCGCGCCGCCGGCTCCAGCCCTCTCTGAGCAGGGGAATGGACACTGCCATTCCCTCGGGCAGATTTTGCAGGCCAATGCCAAGCATCAGCGTGACTGCGCCAGCCATTCCCAGGGCCGGATCTATTGTTACAGCGCCAAAAGCCACGCCAACCGCCAGGGCTTCCGGGATATTGTGTAAAGTAATCGCCAGAATCAGGAGAAAATGCCGCTGCATCCGCCCGGCCCCCAGGCCCTCTTTCGAATTGAGGAGAGGATGAATATGCGGCAGCAGATAGTCAACAAGGCGCAGGCCGCCAGCGCCAATAATGAAGCCAAGGGCAGGGGGGACAAAACTCCAGGCTCCCCAGGCTTCCCGCGTGAGATCAAGCGCGGGCAACAACAGCGACCAGACTGAAGCCGCCAGCATAACGCCAGCCGCAAAACCAAGCAGAATATCCAGGGTCTTGCGCGAAAACTGCTGGCGCAGGAATACCGTTGCCGCGCCCAGTGTTGTGAAAATCCAGGTAACAAGGCCAGCGAGCAAGCCCAGCAACGCAGGGCTTTGCGCCAGATCAGTCATTTTCGTCTGCTGGCCTGGGCTCAGCCAAAATCTGCTGCTCAACCAGAACCTGGCGCAAGGCACCCTCTTGCTCCGCGCTCATTGGGCAGAGGGGCAAACGCATTTCAGCGCTCATCCTGCCCATCATCCCCAGCGCGGTTTTAACAGGTATTGGGTTGCTTGCCATGAACATCGCGGCGCTCAGGGGGAACAGGCGGTGATGCAGGTCGCGGCCTGCCTCCATTTTTCCGGCAATCGCCGCATTGCACATGGCGACAACGCGATCCGGCACTATATTGGCTGTAACTGATATGACGCCCCTGGCGCCCAGCGCGATTAACGGAAATGCTGTCAGGTCATCGCCGCTCAAAACACAAAAGCGCGCTGGACACTGCTCCAAAGTTTCACTGCCCTGCTTCATATCGCCTGTGGCGGCTTTCAGGCCCACTATCTGGTCAGGAAATTCCCTTGCCAGCCGTGCGATTACAGACGGCTGCAGATTGCAGCCCGTCCGCCCTGGCACATTGTAAGGAACAAGCGGCAGATTTACCGCTGTGGCAACCGCCTTGAAATGCTCGTACAGGCCTTCCTGCGTGGGCTTGTTGTAATAGGGGGTGATCAGCAGCGCGCCATCGGCGCCAGCCTTTTTCGCAAATTTTGTCAGGGCTATGGCTTCGGAGGTATTATTGGAGCCGGCGCCCGCCAGCACTGGAACGCGGCCCGCTGCCTGGTCAATGCAGATTTCAATAACGCGTTCATGCTCGGCATGGGTCAATGTGGCTGATTCGCCAGTAGTGCCGCAAGGCACCAGCCCATGAATGCCGGATTCTATCTGCCATTCAATAAAACTGCGATAGGCTTCCTCATCAATGGCGTTATTCCTGAACGGGGTCACAAGGGCGGTCATCGCGCCGGAAAAAATCATTGCGGACTCCTGGCTTATGCGCTGCTAGCTGTTCACAAATTCCTTCAATTCCTTGCCCGGCCGGAAAAAAGGCAGCTTCTTGGATGTTACGTCAACTGCCTCGCCTGTTCTGGGATTGCGCCCTGCGTAGCTTCCATAACTCTTGACTTTAAAACTGCCAAAACCCCTGATCTCCACCCTGCCCCCATTGAGCAGCGCGTTTTTGATCGAATCAAAAAAAATGCCGACCACGTTGGCTGCATCCTCCAGCGACATGTCGGCATCTTCGGCCAGGGCCTTTATCAGCTCGCTTCTATTCATCAATCCTGCTCCCAAAAAATGCGCCATTCCCAAAGACACATTGCCAGGAGTATAAATCAACCAGCCTGATTAGGCAATACAGCCAGAATTTCATGCTCTGCAAGCCAGTCCAGCATGCCCAGGCGCACATTCTGCAATCTGCCNGCAATCGCCTGAATATCCTGGGCGGCTGGGGAGCCCGGCGCGTATGACATAAGCGGCTGCTGGCGGCAAACCGCCTCTGGCAGCTTGCGATCCATGCGCACATGACCAAGCATCTTGAGCTCCACTTTCAGAAAATGCTGGCATGCGCCCGCCAGNTTGTCGTANGCCTGCTGCGCTTCCCTGGCTGAGGTCACCTCATTGACGACAATCCGGAAATCACTCAGGCCAAAGCGCTTGTTCAAAACCTTGATCAGGGCATAGCTGTCCGTCAGGGATGTTGGCTCCGGNGTAATAACAACTACNCGCAACGCCGCCATTGAGGCGAANGTCTGCACAGTGTCNGAGATGCCCGCGCCAATGTCCATAAAGACAAAATCATATTTGCCCAGTACCGGCGCCAGCCTGTTAAGCAGCAAATCCTTGCGGTCAGGATTNAGATCATTCAGCTCCGGCACNCCTGAAGCGGCTGGCAGCACATCCAGNCCATCCGGCTGGATATTATGNAGCACGGATTCCATTGTGGCNTCGCCAAGCAGCACATCCTGCAGATTGCCCTCTGGCGTGATGCCCAGCAAGACATCAAGGTTGGCCAACCCCATGTCACAATCGATTAATAGGGATTTAAAGCCGCTCTGATAAAGTGCGAAAGCGAGATTCAGGGATAGATTTGTTTTCCCTACTCCGCCTTTGCCACTCAATACGGCGACACTCAGGGTAGAGTTCATGAAGGNTCTCCTCCAAAAAACAGAAACCGTTTTTCGCTGGAGTGAACAAGAGTGGTGCCCTCAAATGGCGCCATTGCAGCTTCCTGGTGAATATGNCCCGTGGCCTTGCGCAAGGCCACATCCAGCGTGGCGCGGGCGCGGCGAATGAGATCTGCGGGCGCGCAGGCTTCGCCCTGCAGGATATTGACAATGCCAAGCGCGCAGTCATCGCCCTTGCCAGCCCTGATGCCTCCCCCCGGATAAAATGGCTTTGCCGCTTCCGTAAACGCTTTCTGCGCGTTTTCGGCAAAACGGCGCGCTGCAAGTTGTCCCAGACCAGGCANGGAGCAGATAAAAACACCCTTGCGCACCAGGCCAAGCGCATCGCAGCAGTCCATCTGGCCGAGCAGGGTTGAGCCAAGCGTGGCCTCCAGCCTGTTCGCTGTGCCCTCGCCCAGCGCGATGACAACATCCCGCCGGTTGGAAAGACTCGCGCTAATCAGGCTCAGCGAGCCGCCATTGCGCGACAGGCGGGCAAGCTCGCGTTGCAAGAGACTTANAAAGGTACGGGGCGTCAGGGCGCCTGGAACTTCGCGGAATGGCGAAATCGGCAGCAGGCGGCTGGAGGCATCCTGCAGGCTGTCCTCTTCCTGGNCCGCGCCTGCGGGCACGGGCAGCGCATGCCAGCTGCCAAGNGGCAGATCAGCGCGGGCGGCCTCCCAGCTTTCGCAGGAAAGCCCCTGNACAAGGCGCGCAAGAATGACAGCATTGCCCTTTTCAGAAAGACTTGCGCCTTCAAGCGCCTGTGGCATTGCCGCCAATTCCTCTGCCAGTTTTTCAGGGCCTGTGTTCTTGCTCATGGCGGTGAAGCAGGTAGTCGTGTTGGAAGGTATCAATCTGTCCGTCCAGTACTCCGTCCACATCTGCGGTTTCGCAGCCTGTCCGATGATCCTTGACCAGTCGATATGGCTGGAGCGTGTAGGTGCGGATCTGGCTTCCAAATGCGATGGCATCCTTGCCGGCATATTGCGCCTGGCGCGCAGCTTCGCGCTTTTGCACTTCGAGATTGTAAAGCCGCGCCCGCAGTACGCGCAAGGCCGTCTCGCGATTTTGATGCTGGGATTTTTCATTTTGACACTGTGCTGAAATTCCGGTGGGCAGGTGGGTTATGCGCACCGCTGAACTTGTCGTATTTACGCTTTGCCCGCCAGGCCCGCTCGACCGGAAGATATCAACCCGCAAATCGGATTCCCTGATATCCAGCTCAATATCATCGCCTACATCCGGCATGATATCGACTGAGGCAAAAGACGTGTGGCGCCGTCCTGATGAATCAAATGGAGAGATGCGAATCAGGCGGTGAATTCCCCTCTCGCTTTTTAAAAATCCAAATGCATAGGGGCCGGAAATGCGCAATGTCACGCTTTTCAATCCGGCTTCATCCCCAGGCAGGTAGTCAAGCTCTTCAATTGTGAATTTTCTGCGCGCGCTCCAGCGGGTGTAGAGGCGCAAAAGCATTTCCGCCCAATCCTGCGACTCCGTGCCCCCAGCGCCAGGATGAATCTCCAGAATGGCGTCATGACTGTCTTCTTCAGCGCCAAGCAGCATAACAAGCTCGGTTTCATCAAGCGCCCTGGCCAGATCTTCCTGGCAGGCAGCCAGCGCCTCAAGCGCTTCCTGGGCCTCGCCGGATGCTTCATCCTTGCCATCTGCCAGCTCGGCCGCCATTGCAAGCCAGTCATGCATGTCAGCATGCAATTTGGCCAGACGCTCAAGCCGGCCAATATCCCCTTCAAGACGGCTCTTTTCACGCAAAAGCGGAGTCATGGCTTCCGGATTGTTCCAGGCATCCGGTCTGGCCAGCTCCTCTTCCAGCTCTTTCAGCCTCTCTTTATTGGCCGGCAGGTCAAAGCCGCCTCCAGAGGCTGTCAAAGCGATCATCCAGGGGCTGGCAGGCTGCCCGCAAATCACTGTAATGCTGCATAGTCATATCCTGCTGCCAAAGCGGCGCCTTCTGCCCAATGCAAGCAATCCGGCCAATGCCGCGCAGGCCAGCCAGGGCAACCAGACGCCAAGATAATAATATACGCTGCGCCCGCTTTCCAGTCTGGCCTGCCAGAGCATGCTGCCTTCCTGAAATTGCGGTCCAGTTTCAATAATTCGCGAGCGATTGTCAACAACCGCTGAAATGCCGGTGTTTGTAGCGCGCCACAGCCAGCGGTTTTGCTCCACACAGCGCAACGCAGTCAAGTATAAATGTTGCCTTGCAGCCGGCGTGCGGCCAAACCAGCCATCATTGCTGATATCGACCAGAATATTGGCCCCGCCTTCAACACGGTCTCTTGCCAGCCACGGAAAGATAGCTTCATAGCAAATTAAGACTCCAAGGGCAAGGTTGCCATAGTCTAAAGATGTACTGGATTCGCCTTCCTGGTAAATCCCCACCCCCTGCAAAAGGGCTTCCAGAAATTCAACCCGCAGCCACCACGGCAGATATTCCCCAAATGGCACAAGATGCACCTTGTCATAAATCCCCAGCGTCTGACCCGCCGGCCCCAATAGAAACGCGCGATTATATACTGCGTCCCCCGCTTCGCGGTTAAGACCGGGCGCGCCAAAAAGCAGCGGACAGCCCCAGCGTCTGGCTGCCTCCGCAATCTGGGCGCTTAAAAGCGGAGAGGCCTCATAAAAAAAGGGCATCGCGGTTTCCGGCCAGATCAGAAGCGGGTTTTGAATGCCTTCTTCCCTGGCCAGGGCAAGCCCCTGTTCAGTGAGGCGCAGATAGACATCAAGAGACTGTTTCTGGAATGGAGGCGTCCATTTCTGGTTTTGATCAATATTGCCCTCCACTATAAGGGCATACTCTGCCGTTTTCTGCGGCTCCCTGCCGCCAGACAGCCCATGCCAGAGCAGGAGGCCAGCCAGGCAGAAGCCCAGGCAGGCCATACCCATGCGCCTGCCAGCAGGGGGCCCGGCCAGCGCGGGCGCCAGAATGCAGAGGAAGGCAAACAGCCAGATCGCGCCAGTGAAATAGCTGCCGCAAAATGCGGCTGCCTGAATCAGCGCTGGCCATTGCGCCAGAGCGCCAGCCAGCGGCAGCCAGGGAAATCCTACAGACCAGGCAAACGCGAACTCAAGCAAATACCAGGCAAGACTTGCCAGCAGCGCAAGCTGAAAATATGGCCGCAAGCGCTCTGCCTGAACAAGGGCCGAAAACATGCCTCCCTGCAAAGCGAGGATTGCGGGAATGCAAAGGGAAACCAGGGGCGCCAGCGCCCAGGGCAGCCCCCCAACTTGCGCGATTGGCATGCAAAGCCAGTAAAGGCTGGCCTCCATGCCGCACCCGGTTGCCAGCCAGCCCAGAAAAAACGCAGCTTTCCAGTCGCGGGCCTCGAGGCCAATGGCCAGAAGCGCAAGCGGCCAGAGCAATACGGCCGGAGGCAGACTCCAGAAATCATTGGGAAAAGCCAGCCAGATTGAGAATGCGGCCAGAACGGCCCAGCTGAGGCGGCCGCCCTGCAAACGCCTAAATGCCAATCACATTCTCATCCGCTATTTCGCCGGCCTGTTTGGCCGGCTCCATGCGCAGCAGACGAATCAGCTTCATATCGGAATCAATTACCGTGAAAGTCCAGCCTCCCGCAGTAAACGACTCGCCTATGCCTGGCACCATGCCGGCTTGCATGCATAAATAGCCGCCAATGGTATCCACCTCATCTGATTCCAGATTTACGCCCAGCTCCTGCAAATCTTCCAGATAGGCCCTGCCTGTGAGTTCATAGACATTGTCCCCAACCGGGCGGATATCGTCTTCCTGGGGAGTGTCGTGCTCATCCTCGATGTCCCCTACTATCTCTTCCAGGACATCTTCAATCGTTATCAGGCCGGCTGTTCCGCCATATTCATCCAGGGCAATGGCGATATGCAGCTTGCGCGCGCGGAATTCCTGCAAAAGGGAGCGAATGGATTTGGTCTCAGGCACAAAAAAAGGCTCGCGCATGACCGAGCTTACAGTATGGGGAGATTCCGGATCTACCAGATTGCGCAATAAATCCTTGGCATGGATAATGCCAACCATGTTGTCGCGGGTTTCACGATAGACCGGAATGCGGGAATGGCCGGATTCGGTAATTACTTTCGCCACTTCCTCAAGCGTGTAATCTTCCGGAACGCAGTCAATGTCCATGCGGGGAATCATCGTATCCTGCACTTGCAAATCATTAAAACGCAGGATGCCCAGCAGCATGGATTCTTCCTCGGGCTCCACTTCGCCCTCGGCCCTGGCTTCCAGTATGGCCTTTTCCAGGGTTTCCTCATCGTCATGGGCGAAAAGGCGGGATAAACGCGACCAGAAAGATCTGTGACTCTCAGGCTCCTGATCCAAATTGTTCCTCCAGCTAAATTTTCTCCAGATGCTTGACCCAGTCAAGAACTGGCTCCGCGCCCTGCCAGGGGGAGCTGTGCTTCCAGCGGATTTCGGCAGAGCCAGGCTCCTGCACGGCCCAGTTTGTAAATTCCAGACCTACAGTCAGGCCATCCCCATTCTGGCGAGCGTTCATAATCTCACCTGTGCTCCAGAAAATCACGCGCTCTCCGGCTTCGTTTCTGTACGCCAGAAGGCAAATCAGCTGTCTGCCCTTTTCCAGCGCCGCAGGAACCCCATCTTCATGAACAACCTGGCATCTTAATGCCAGGCCGCCGCCGGAAATGTTTTCTATCCGGATACTGGCCGGGCTGCCGCCAGCTTTCCAGGCAAGCAGCGGCTTGCCCAGATCCGTATTCGAACGCGGCAATCTGCGCCCGGGCGCCACCGCCCAGACTGCCAGCATTAAAATATCCTCTTGCGGCGGCATGGCGCGAATGAAATGCCTTTTTTTATCAACCCGCAAATGAGCCGGAATTGCGATTTGCAGGCGCGAATTTTCCCCTTCCCTGACGACATTTCTGACTATGGATTCAAAAACATAAAAAACAGGGGCGCCATCCTGATTTACGCGCAAATAGACTTCTATCTGCTGCCTGTTCCATTGCTCGCCGGCTATGCCCTGCGCCTGCAAATTGAGCGTGGCTGTGGAAATGGATTCCAGCGTTGCGGACAGGCCGCCCTGATCCTGTGAATTTTTGAGCTTGAGGTCAAAAGGCGCTTTTTGCCTGATGGCCTCGTCAAAGACGCCTTTCAGAAAAACCCTTTTCTCCGCGAGCGCCCTTTTGCGGTTGCGCCAGCGGAACAGCCAGATGATCAGGGCAAGACAGGCGAGGACACCGGCCCAGACAAGATACCGGTCCAGATGCGCCAACAGGAAGTTAATGTCCGTTTCCATTTGAAGCCGCTACAATAATCCCAGTTTATGCAGATGGACTTCCAGACAGCCAATCGCAGCTGGCGTGATTCCGGAAATCCGGGCGGCCTGGCCAAGATTCGCCGGACAAATTCGTGAGAGTTTTTCCACGCACTCGCTGGAAAGCCCAGCAACTTCTCCATAAATCAAATCGCGCGGCAAGGCAACAGATGCCATCCGGCCCGAACGTCTGGCAAGCGCGGCCTGCCTTTCCAGATAGCCGGCGTATTTTATATCCGCCTCTATCTTGCGCCTGGTGAAAATATGCGCCTGCCCAAGCAATGCAGCCAGTTCGGGACTGGTTCCTTCCGCAATAAGCGTATCAAGGCCAACTTCGGGCTCCCGCAGCCTCGCAGCAAGGGTTTTGCCGCCGGCTCCGCTGTCCGTTGACTGCAAAAGAGTCCTGATTTCCTCTTCAAGATCCCGCATCCTGCAGAATTTTTGCCAGCGCCCGTCGCTCACCAGTCCGAGCTTGCGCCCTGACGGCGTCAGCCGCGCTTCCGCGTTGTCCTCCCGCAAAAGCAGCCTGTGCTCGGCCCGGGATGTAAACATGCGATAGGGCTCTTCCGTGCCGAGTGTAACAAGATCGTCCACCAGCACAGCCATATACGCCTCATCGCGCCGCGGCAGAAAGGGAGGCTCCTGGCGGCTGGCCGCCGCAATATTGATTGCCGCCCAAAGGCCCTGGGCAGCGGCCTCCTCGTAGCCGGAAGTGCCGTTTATCTGCCCGGCGCACCACAGCCCCGGCGCGGGTTTGCTTTCCAGCGTGGGCCAGAGCTGCAGCGGATTCGCATAGTCATACTCAATCGCATACCCTGGCCGCGCGATCACAGCCTGCTCCAGGCCAGCAATGGCATGAATCATTTTTTCCTGAATATCCAGCGGCAGGCTTGTGGAAATGCCATTGGCATACACCTCGCCGCTGTCGAGGCCTTCCGGCTCCAGGAATATCTGGTGACGCATCCGCTCCGGAAAGCGCGCGACCTTGTCTTCAATGGATGGGCAATAACGCGCGCCGATGCCCTCGATCACGCCAGTGAACAGGGGCGAACGCCCAAAACCGGAACGAATTATCGCATGGGCCTCGGGGTTCGTCCATGTAATGTGGCAAGGGCGCTGGGGCAACGCAGGGCCAGGCCCATAAAAACTGAAACCCGGCGGATTTTCTTCTGGCGGCTGCAGCTCCAGCCGGGAAAAATCAATCGTTTTGGCCAGCAGGCGCGGCGTAGTGCCAGTCTTAAGCCTGCCCAGCTCAATGCCGAGCTTGCGCAATGAAGCAGACAGTCCAGTCGCGGGAGCATCCCCCATGCGGCCTGCTGGCTTGCTGACAAGACCGATATGAATTTTGCCTTCCAGAAATGTGCCAGTAGCCAGCAATACGTTCCTGGCCCGAAAAGTTTTGCCAAGCGCGGTGCGAACGCCGCAAACTCGGCCGTTTTCCNCCAGGATNTCCGTAACATTATCCTGCCAGAAATGCAGGCCATCCAGGGAATACAACGTTCTTTTCACAGCCGCCTGATAGGCGCCNCGATCCATTTGCGCGCGGGTTGCGCGCACAGCCGGGCCCTTGCTCATATTNAGCGTCCGGTACTGGATGGCGGCCGCATCCGCCCAGAGNGCCATCATGCCCCCCAGCGCGTCAATTTCGCGCGTCAAATGGCCCTTNGCAAGNCCGCCGATGGCAGGATTGCATGAAAGATAGCCAAGCCGNTCAAGGTTGCCGCTGATGAGCANAGTGCGAAGGCCAAGCCTGGGCAACGCGGCCGCCGCCTCGCAGCCGGCATGGCCGCCGCCTACGATTATACAGTCATATTCCATTGTTACTGGGCGAGAATGCTGGCAAATACAGCCGCATCCCCAAGCGTGGCCGAAATGGAGGAGCGNTCATTTGGCTGGTGGCAGGTATTCTGGATGCGGGACCAGACAACAGCGTCAAACCCTGCCTCGCGCAAAAACGCNGCTACTGTCGCGCCGCCAATCCCGCAAGGTCTTGGCCTGATATGATAAATGGCCTCAATGGCCTTTGCAAGCGCCAGCGCGACCGGGCTTTCCGGAGATGTGGCTGTGGCGTTCTGGCGGTGCGCAATTTCCACCTCTATGGCGACGCCGTAGTCGGCAGCCACGCGGTTGGTGATCTGGCTACATTTTGCAAGCACCGCTTCCGGNGACAGGCCTGGCAAAAGGCGGCAATCAAGATAAAATTCATCCCTGCCTGGCAAAATATTGATCGCATCCACATTGCGCTCATGCTTGCTNGGCACAAATGTCGAGCGTGGCGGTTCAAACAGCGGATTTTCGCGCGAAAAAATGGAATTAAGCTGATTGAGATCCAGAATGAGCTGGCTNGCGGCCACCAGGGAATTCCTGCCCTGTTCCGGCATTGAAGCGTGGCACTGCTCGCCTGTAACAACAAAGCGGAGCCAGAGCTGCGCCTTTTCCGCAACCTCCATCAGGCTGCCATCAGGCGAGCCTCCATCCGGCACAATGTAAAGATCCTTGGCGTCAAATGGAGTAGTGGGCAGATTTAGCAGCCACCTGAGCCCATNCCGGCTGCCAGTTTCCTCATCTGCCATAAAAACCAGGCCAAGGCCCGTTTCCGGCTCAATGCCCAGCTCTGCCAGGGCCGCGGCCAGAATCAGCATNCTGCAAATGGCCTGCTGGTTGTCTTCCACGCCGCGTCCATACAGAAAATCGTCCTGCTGACGCACCTGCCAGGGATCNTGTTCCCAGGCGTCAGGATTGCCTGGCGGCACAACATCGGTATGGGCAAAAAGCCAGAGGCAACGCNTGNTCCTGCCTGGGCGNCTGTAGATCAGGTTTGGGCGCAAACCGGAAGCAACGCGCTCATCCGGACTGTCGAGCTGGCAGAGATCGCCGCCAAGGCGCCGAAGCCAGTCCCCAATGTAAAGCGCCTTGGCCTGCTCNCCCTGGCCGCCATTTTCCGGGCCAAGCGCGGCAAAAGCGGTCAGCGCAGTCTGCAATTCAATAACTGCTGGCTGCTGCTGCAAAATATGGCTGACAAGGGAATCGCTCATGCCGCAATCNGGCCCAGCCTGAAAGACGGGCTAACGACCTTTTGCCGCGCGCTTGGANGCCTTGATTGGATTGACTTTCGCCTTGGCGGCGGTTTCCGTCTTGATGTGAGTGGCAAAATTGCAGTTGCCGCCTTTCCATTTGCTGGCCGGTTCCGGGTAGCTGGAACAGAATTCCTGGTCANCAAAGGCGCGAACGCGCTCGCAGCCCTGNCACTGCTCAACGCAGGGCGAAATCACAAAACCATTTACAGTAACGCCTTCGGCAGTCTTAACCGCATTGGGAAGCGCTGTCATGTTGTCCTCCGCAAAATGGCGCATGGCCAGATTCAATTTTTGGCAAGATTCAGAAAGTTTAAACCAAACTGGGCCTTTGTCAAGAAAATTGCNGAAAATGGCGTCAGCCGCCATTTATGAAGCAACAGGCGCCTACCGGGAGATCTGGAAAACGCCGCCGAGGCGGCGCAATCCCNGATCAGGCAAAAAAGGGNGGAGNCTAGGCGAGAGGCTGATATTTTCTTCTGCTCAGAAANTCATCCAGAAGCAGGACGCCGCGCGAATCGCCATTTGTGAGATCGTACCTGTTCAGCATATCGTTGGCGTTGTGCTCTTCTTCGGTCTGTTCCGCCAGATACCAGTCCAGGAACTGGCAGCTGCGCCAATCCCTGACGTCCTTTGCTACGCCGTATAAATCGCTGATCAGTCCTGTAACATATTTTTCATGATCAAGCGCCATCGCTATGGGTTCGCGGAAATCCCCGAAATCCCATTTTGGCGCGTCAATCGCGTCCATCTTGACGACCTCTTCCCGATCCAGAAGATATTTGACTACCTTCATGCCGTGGTCTCTCTCTTCCTGAGCCTGAATATCGTACCAGTTGCCAAAGCCATCCAGACTCTTGTGATGGTAATAGTTGGCCATGGAGAGATAGAGATAGGCAGAATAGAATTCCTTGCCAATCTGCTGGCAAAGAAGGGCAGCTACCTTTGAATCCATAAGACCTCCTGGGTTCGGATGTAATGGTTGAATGGCAAAATCTAGAGGAATTGACTTTCATTGTCAATAATACAAATTTTTGCCAGCTATTCACGCCATGCCATGGCTAAGAAATTAAGTCTGGTCAAACCAGTGGCCCGACGCCGCTTGCGAAAATCCGCGCTTGTAATTAAACTGGCGAAAATCACATTTCAGGAAAAGCCGGCCGGCTTTTCAAATCTTTTCTTCTGGAGGCGGCAATGTCAAAGCCAGGCGAAATATCCATGATTTTCAAATTGCTGGCAGGGCTTGTCATCGGCGCCTTGCTCGGCTTTGTAGTCACCGAGCCAATTATGGTTGTGATGGTGTCCATCCGCCACATTCTCGGCCAGATCATCTTTTTCCTCGTGCCGCTTGTCATTGTCGGCTTCATTACTCCAGCGATTGTGCGCCTTGGCCAGAATGCGAGCAAAATCCTGATTTTCGCAGTGTGCCTGGCCTACGCCTCCTCGGTCGGCGCGGCCATTTTTTCGATGTGCTCCGGCTACCTGGTCATTCCGCATCTCTCAATCGCCACAGAAACAGAAAGCCTGACAAAACTGCCGGAAATGGTCTTCAGGCTCGATATCCCCCCCCTGTTCAGCGTCATGAGCGCGCTTATCACGGCCCTGTTCCTGGGCCTGGGCATAGCCTGGACCAAATCCGAAACTTTCACGAAGCTGTTTGAGGAATTTGAAAAAATCATCTCCTGGCTGGTAACTTCCGTCCTCATCCCCATTCTGCCCTTTTTCGTCGGCCTCTGCTTCATGGGCCTTGCCTACGAAGGCTCGCTCACAAAGCATCTGCCCATTTTCGTCACAATGGTCATTCTGGTCATTTGCGGCCAGTTCATCTGGCTCGCCATTCTCTACGGCATTGCGGGCGCTGTGTCCGGCCGCGACCCATCCCGGGTCTTCCGCTATTACGTTCCTGCCTACCTGACCGCAGTGGGCACAATGTCCAGCGCGGCAACCCTGCCAGTCGCGCTTGGCTGCGCGCGCCGCTCCCCTGTCCTTAGCTCCACAATGGTTGAATTTATGGTGCCCCTGGGCGCGACCGTCCACCTCTGCGGCTCGGTTCTGACCGAAACTTTCTTTGTAATGACCATCAGCCAGATGCTTTATGGCGCGCAGCCCTCCATGGGCACAATGCTCCTTTTCTGCATCCTGCTCGGCATTTTCGCAGTAGGCGCCCCAGGCGTGCCAGGCGGCACAGTCGTTGCCTCGCTGGGCATTGTCACAGGCGTGCTCGGTTTTGACCAGACCGGCGTCGCCCTGCTAATCGCCATCTTCGCCCTTCAGGACAGCTTTGGCACTGCCTGCAACGTTACTGGCGATGGGGCCCTGACGCTGATTCTCGACGGCGTGTTCAACAGGCATGGCCAGCTTGGGCCAATGCAGCATTCCGGCGAGGCGGGACAATGAAACAGTTTATCGACCTTCTGCATCGCGAAGTGGTGCCGGCGCTGGGCTGCACCGAGCCGATCGCCGTCGCCCTGACGGCGGCCTTCGCTGCCGAAACCCTTGGCTGCAGGCCGGAGCGGCTGGAAGTAGAAGTCAGCGCGAATTTGCTCAAGAACGGCATGGGCGTGGTAGTGCCCGGCACAGGCGAAATGGGCCTCCAGATTGCAGCCGCGGCAGGCGCAATTGGCGGCCAGAGCAGCCGCGGCCTGGAATGCCTGGCCTCCCTGACGCCGGAACAGGCAAAAGCCGCCCGCGCAATGCTCGGTGAAAACAGGGTTGAACTCGGGCTTGCTGACAACAATCTGCTGCTTTATTGCAAGGTTACGGCCTTTGGCGACGGCCACAATGCCAGCGCGGAGCTTGCGGATTCCCATGCCAATCTCGTGGCTGCCTGGCGCGATGGCAGGCAGGTTTTCGCAAAAGAGCCAGAAGCCGCGCCCGAGACAGGCGCAGTGGAAGAGGAATGGCCATTGAGCCTGCGCAAGATTTATGATTTCGCCTCAACCACGCCGATTGAACCCATTGAATTTATCCTTGAGGCCAGCCGCATGAATCGCGCTGTGGCCGAGGAAGGGCTTGCCAACAAATACGGGCTTGGCGTTGGTAAGAGCATGGATGCCCAGACCAGGCTGCAAATCCTGTCCGACGACATGCTCAACTTCGCTGTCAAGCTAACCGCGGCCGCTGCTGACGCCCGCATGGCCGGCGTGATGATGCCGGTAATGAGCAATTCGGGCAGCGGCAATCAGGGCATAACCTGCACAATGCCGGTAGTGGCCTGCGCCATCCGTCTTGACAAGCCGGATGAAGATCTGGCCAGGGCGCTGATCATGAGCCATCTTACGGCAATCCACATCAAGCACCATCTGGGCAGGCTGTCAGCCCACTGCGGCGCAATGGTCGCCGCCACAGCCGCTGCGTGCGGCATTGCCCTGCTGCTTGGCGGCGGCGAAAGGGAAATGGAAATGACAGTGCGCAACATGGTCGGCAATGTGGCCGGCATGATCTGCGATGGCGCCAAAAGCTCCTGCGCGCTCAAGGTGGCCTCCGCAGTCGGAGCCGGCATCCAGGCGGCCATGCTCGCCCTGCAGGGCACAGCCGTGCCAGGCAGGGAGGGCATTGTTTCTGACGATATCGAAGCCTGCATAGCCAATCTCGGCAAGCTGGGCTCGGAAGGAATGCGCGAAACCGACAAGGTTATTCTGGATATAATGCTCCATAAAAAGACCGCTTCAAATCCATAACCTGGCCAAAAAAGCCAAAGCTGGAGGAGGTTAAATGGGAACGCCGATTCTGCAAAAGGAAATCCTGATTCCTGGCAAAACCAGCAAAATGGTTCTCAGGGCGCCAGAAATCGCGGCCAGGGCAAGGCCTGGCCATTTTGTAATGCTGCGCATGACAAACACTGGCGAACGGATTCCATTGACCATCGCGGATGCAAATCCGGAAAAAGGCGAAATCAGCATTGTCTATCTTGTGCTTGGCAAGAGCACGGCCCTGCTTGAGGCCCTGAATGAAGGGGACGAGATCCTGGACGTCTGCGGCCCGCTTGGCAAGCCCACCAATATCCAGAAACTTGGCACGGTAATTTGCGTTGGCGGCGGCACTGGCATTGCGGCCATGCATCACATTGCCAAGGGCCACAAAAAGGCCGGCAACAGGGTTATCGCAATTATTGGCGCGCGCAGCAAGGATCTCCTGCTGTTTGAAAAAGAGCTGCTGGCCTTTGCGGATGAAGTGCTGGTCTGCACGGATGACGGCAGCTATTGCCGCAAGGGCCTGGTTACCGAGCCTCTTAAAGAGCGCCTGGAAGCTGACAAGAATGTAAGGGAAGTGGTGGCTGTCGGCCCTGTGCCAATGATGGAAGCTGTAGCAAAGACAACCAGGCCATTTTCCGTGGCAACAACCGTCAGCCTCAATCCAATCATGGTGGATGGCATTGGCATGTGCGGGGCCTGCCGCGTGAGCGTGGACGGCCAGACAAAATTCGCCTGTGTGGATGGCCCTGAATTTGACGGCCAGAAAGTGGATTTTGCGGAGCTGCGCCGTCGCCTGGGCGCATTCAAACGCCAGGAAGACGAATCATACAACAACTACAGGGAGCCGCGCGATGGAAACTAGAAAACCCAAAAAGACCATTGAACCGCGCGTGCCCATGCCCTGTCAGCCGCCAAAAACGCGCGCCCATAACTTTGACGAAGTGGCGCTCGGCTATACCGGCCAGGATGCCATGCAGGAGGCGCGGCGCTGCCTGCAATGCAAAAATCCGCCCTGCGTTACAGGCTGCCCGGTGGAAGTGCCCATCAAGAATTTCATCCATGCGCTCACGGAAGGCAATGTCGAGGAAGCATATCGCATCATCAAGACAACCAACAGCCTGCCCGCCGTCTGCGGCCGCGTCTGTCCGCAGGAACACCAGTGCGAGGGCAAGTGCATTCTCAACAAAAAAATCGAGCCGATTGCAATTGGCCGCCTGGAGCGCTATTGCGCGGACACGCACCTTGAAAATACGGAAGCCGCGCCAGACAACGACAAAACTCCCTGCAAGTCTGTTACTTCCGACAAAAAGGTTGCCTGCATTGGCTCGGGCCCAAGCTCGCTTACGTGCGCCGGCGTCTGCGCGGCAGCAGGCATGAAAGTGGAGGTTTACGAGGCACTGCATGAAACCGGCGGCGTGCTCATCTATGGCATTCCCGCATTCCGCCTGCCCAAAACCATTGTCGCAGCCGAAATCAACGGCTTGCGCGATATGGGCGTTGACTTCCTGCTCAACCACGTAGGCGGCCGCACTGTGGACGTGAAAGACCTGCTTGAAAAGTACGATGCCGTCTTTATTGGCGTTGGCGCGGGGCTCCCCATCTTCCTGGGCGTGCCTGGCGAAAACCTGGTGGGCGTGTTCTCGGCCAATGAATACCTCACGCGCGTAAATCTTGGCCGCGCCTATAATTTCCCGGAGCAGGACACGCCCTGCTATTCCGGCAAGAATGTTACAGTCTTTGGCGCAGGCAATGTGGCCATGGATGCGGCTCGCACCGCACTGCGCATGGGCGCGGAAACAGTCCATATCGTGTACAGGCGCACCCGCGCCGAAATGCCGGCCCGCCGCGAGGAAATCGAGCATGCAGAGGAAGAGGGCGTGCAGTTCACCATGCTCTCGGCCCCTGTGCGCTTCAATGGCAATTCCGATATGCGCCTTGAATCCGTCACGCTCCAGAAAATGAAGCTGGGCGAACCGGATGCCTCGGGCAGGCGCAGACCGGAGCCAGTCGAAGGAGAAACGTACGATCTGCCTACGGATCTGGCCATTGTCGCGCTGGGCACCCGCTCCAATCCCATCCTGCTCAATGCCACGCCCGATTTGAAGCTCAACAAATGGGGCTACATTGAAGTCAATGAGGAAACTGGCGAAACATCGATTCCAAATGTCTTCGCCGGCGGCGATATTGTAACCGGCGCAGCCACGGTAATTCTCGCCATGGGCGCAGGCCGCAATGCCGCCAAGGAAATTGTGCGCAGACTCGCAGGCAAATAACCCGTTCCGGAGGGAGCAGCCCGCTCCCTCCCCCTGCTCAGGCATGATTCAGGCAGATACCCACCTCCACACCTGCTATTCGCACGGCGCCAGCACCCCTGCGGAAATGTACGCGGCTGCGCTGGCAAAAGGCCTCGCCCTGATCGGCTTTAGCGAGCACTCCCCAAGACCGGAAGGCTACAATTACACGCATGAATATCGCGAGCGGCTCGCGCGCTGCCTGCCGCTCTACATCCGTGAGGTAGAGGCCCTGAAAAAGCGGAATGAGGGCCTGAAAGTGCTCCTTGGCCTGGAAATGGACTGGCTCGATGGCGAAGAGACATTTATCCGCGCCTCCATTTCGGCCAATGACTATGATTATGTTATTGGCAGCGTCCACTTTCTGGGAAGCTGGGGATTTGACGACGGGCCCGAAGCCTGGCGCGGCATCTCCCAGGCTGAATGTGAAAACCGCTATGGGCAATATTTCCACACCTGGCAGAAAATGCTCAAATCCGGCCTGTTTCAGATCGCGGCCCATCCGGATCTGATCAAAATCTTCTCAATCGGCCAGTTCAGGATCTGGATTCAGAAGCCGGAGGCGCTTGCGCTTGTCAGAAACTGCCTGCTCAGCCTGCGCGACGCAGGCATGGCAATGGAAGTTTCTTCCGCCGGACTGCGCAAGGCCTGCCAGGAAATCTACCCCTGCCCGCAAATCATGACACTGGCTGCCAGTCTTGGCATTCCCGTCAGCCTGGCTTCCGATGCGCACTGTGTCAGGGATATTGGCGCGGATTTTGACCAGCTCGCCAGCTACGCCGCTTCGTTTGGCTACAGGGAGCAAACTGTATTTGATCGCGGCATGAAGCTGAGCCTGCCATTTTAATGCCCCGGCCGCTAGTCAAGATAGAAAACGCCAGCGCGTTTTATCCCGGGCTTTTGCCGCGCAAGCCAGTCCTTGCCAATATCAGCTGGCAGATAATGCCAGGCTGCCATTGCGCGCTTTCCGGCCCAAACGGCGCCGGCAAATCCAGCCTGCTCAAACTGGTCCATGGCGATCTCTGGCCGCAGGCCGGCGCAATCCAGTGGCTGGATGGCGAAAAATACAGCTCCTCGCCAATCGCCGCCCGCAAGCTGACCGGCCTGGTCGCGCCCCATATCCAGGCCGCCTGCCAGAGGGCTGGCTGGAATGTGAGAGGCAGGGATATGCTGGCTGGCGCCGCTGCTGACGCCCCTTTTTCCTTTGCCGCGGAAGCTGAAGACGCCGCGGCAGCCGAAAACCTGCTTGGCGGGCTGGAGGCGGCTGAATTACTGGATTTGCGCCTGCCCGAGCTCTCCCAGGGCCAGCTGCGCCTGCTCCTGCTTGCGCGCGAGCTTATGCGCAAACCGGCATTGCTGCTCCTGGACGAATGGAACGAAGGCCTGGACCAGAAAAGACAGGGACTCGTCCTGGCAAGGCTGGAAGCCCTGGCTTCCGAATCGACCCTGGTTTTTGCCACGCACAGGCAAAACGGCCTGCCAGGCTGGATTCAGGACTGGCGCCATGTAAATAATGGCGAATTTTGCGCAAGGCCGGCGCCAGCGCGAGCATTTGTGAGCCATGCTGTCCCAGGGCCCCCAGTCCGAACCGGACAACCAGTTTTTGAGCTTGCAAATGTCTCGGTATATATTGATTCAAAACCTGTGCTTCATAATATTGACTGGTCCATGCGTCAGGGCGAGAACTGGCTGATTGGCGGCCCAAATGGCGCAGGCAAATCCGCTTTCCTGCGCCTGCTCGCCGGCGATGAATTCATTCATGCGGGCGGCAGCCTGAAATTCTGGCCCAGAGGCGCAAGCCGGCCTGCCAGGTCCCTGGCGGAAAAAAGACGCGCCATCAGCCTTGTGTCGGATCTTGCCCAGGCGCTTTATGGCTATGACCTGACTGCGCTTGAGCTAATCCTGAGCGGCATTGACAATGCCATCGGCCTGTATCGCGATTTTGACAATGCGGAAATCGCCTGGGCCCGGGAACTGCTGGCCCGGTTCTTTCCTGAAAACGCCAGGACGATTTCCGGGCAATCAATCCGCAGGCTCTCCAGCGGCCAGCTACGCAGACTGTTTCTGGCCAGGGCGCTCGCGGCAAGGCCGGAAGTGCTGCTTCTGGATGAGCCTGTTTCAAATCTTGACCAGGAGTCAGAAGACCGCTATCTGGCCATGCTGGCAAAACTGGCCAGTTCTGGCATTGACGGCCAAAAGCCAGCCCTCGTGGCAGTAAGCCATCAGCCGTTGCCGGAAATTTTCAATCGCGAAGCAATTATGGAGAATGGCAGGCTCTCGCAAAAATAGCCGCGCTGCCATACGCCTTACGCCAACCCTCCCAGTATCTCTTCGGCCTGCGCCTCCAGCAGAATGAGGCATACTTCAGCAATTCCATTAAATGGCGTTTTGACGCTGCCAACCTCCCTGAAGCCCATTTTTTTGTAGAACGCGCGCGCCCCAAGATTGACCGCGTTTGTATCCAGACGCAAGTTTGGGCAATTGTTTGCCAGCGCGTATTCGGCATAAAAACGCAAAAAAGCGCGTCCCAGGCCTTTTGCCGAGCTGGCCGGATCGATCGCCAGGGTATGCAGAACCATGACGGTTTCAGGCTTCGCGGCTGTCTGCCAACTGCCAGCCGCGTAAGCCTCATGCTGAGACTTGTTGATAATGCCCGCGCCCGAAACAAGGCCATTTTCTTCCAGCACAAACAGCTCGCCGGCAGCCTGCGCCCTGCTTGCGGAAACCCGGGTTGGATATACATCCCTTATCCAGCCCGTGTTCAGCCTGCCGGCTTCCTCTGCCGTGTGCACTGCGGCATAGATTGCGGCTACAGCGTCCAGATCAGCGGCTGCTGCCTTGCGAATCAGCATCGCTCATCCTCCCGGGCTGGCTTACGCGCCCCAGCGGGCATGACCCAGATCCGGCAATACCACTCTTGGCATCCGCTCTTCCCTGGCCAGATCTTCCAGCGTTGCCTCGCCGCTAAGCACCAGCGCAAAGTCAATGCCCGCGTTTTCCGCCAGCTTCTTGTCAGTGCTCAGGCGGTCGCCCACCATGATCATGTCCTTGCGCTCGTATTTTGCCAGCAGCGGCGCAAGCACGGCCGGGTCAGGCTTGCCGAAAATCATCTGCGGCCTTCTGCCTGTGGCAGTATGGTAAAGCTCGATAAAGCTGCCCACATCAGGCAGCGGCCCCTCTGGCGAGGGGCAGACCAGGTCAGGATGCGTAGCCAGAAAAAGCGTTTCCGGCTTTTGCAAAAGCAGGGCCGAGCGCGCCAGCTTTTCATAATGCAGATCCGTATCGTACGCCAGAATGACTGCCTGCGCATTTTCATGCCCAAGCTCCAGCTCGGGCATCCGGCTTTTGAGATCAGCCTGGAAATCATTGTTGCCAACCGGATAAACGCGGCTTATGCCATTTTTGCGCAAATATTCCACGAGCGGCGTCACAGGCGAGAGCAGCTGCTCCGGCCTGGCCGGAATGCCCATCCCGTTCAGGCGCTCAATGTAGGTGCGCGGCGACTTGGAAGTGTTGTTGCTCAGGAAATAGAAATCGAGATCATGCCAGTGCCGCTGGATGAATTTGACTGCGCCTTCAATTGGGATGTGGCCAAGATAAATGGTGCCATCCATATCCAGCGCCACGCAGCGCTTGNCCGACCAGTCAAGATCCCTCTCGCTCATTGCTCCACCTGCCTGAGNTCGGCCCTGAGCTGGCCGTCCGCATAGCGCAGCNCTACATAGCCGCCGTCTGCCAGCATCCCGGGNTTGATGACCACAGTGCGGCCAATCCTGTCTGTGCCCCGCCCTTCATGGATGTGGCCGCACAGGCAGACTTCCGGNTGNTGCTCCTCAATAAACTCGCGCACTGCNGTTGANCCCACATGAATTCCGCCGCCAATGTCATCGCAAACCGTGTCTTTTGGCGGCGAGTGGGAAACCAGAACCTGATGGGGATAAGCGGNAGCCTTCTGCCAGAGGTCTTCCAGCCACGCACTGTAAGACTCTTCGGAAAATTCGCTGGGCGTGCGCATTGGCGTGACATTCGANCCGCCAATGCCAAAAATGACAAGCCCGGGCGCAAGCTCGCGGCTGTGCCTGTGCAGATTGCCGCCGCTCTGCTCCAGCCACTCATTGACCTCGGCAAGATCCATATTGCCAATCTGCGCCAGAGCTGGCAATCCGGTCCTGCCAAGCGCCTCCATTATCTGGCGCGCCCTGCCGGCATTGCCGCAATTTGTCAGATCGCCGGTAACAATAATGCCCGAAGCTTCGGCGAGTTCGGGAATTTTTGCGAGATTTCCGGTCTTTTCGTGAATGTCGCCAATGGCAATCCAGAGTTTGCTTGTGGCAGTAGCTGGCATTTTGCTGTATCCTTTGTTAGATAGTAGTCCATCGTTGCATATTTTCCCGGTCTTGAAAAGGCGCAGGCTTATACATGGATATTGGCGCGGCCAAAAAAACGCTTCGGCGCGAAATTCTTCGCAGGCGGGCAGCCTATGATCCGGCTGTNATTGCCATGCGCTCCCGCCTCTGCCAGGCCAATTTGCTGGAAAGCCCGCTCTGGCGCAAGGCCCGCGCGGTTGCCCTCTATGCTGCCATCAGGGGCGAGGCTGACACGGCGCTGCTTCTGGACGCCGCGCTCAAAACAGGCAAAAAACTGTTCCTGCCGAGAATCACGGACGCAGCCCGCGGCGAAATGCGCCTTGCCCCATGCCTGGCCCTGGCCAAACTGACGCCAGGCATCTGGAACATACCCGAGCCCGAACCCGGGCCCGAGCCGGAGAGCCTTGATCTGATTGTCATGCCAGGGCTTGCCTTTGACAATTCCGGACGCCGCCTTGGCTATGGCGGCGGCTATTATGACCGCTATCTGGCCAGAAGGCCCGATCTGGCGCCCTGCCGCGCCGGCCTGTGCCTTTCTTTCCAGATTGTGCCCCGCGTGCCTGCGGATAAATGGGATGCCTGTGTTGATTCAATTTGCTCCGAAAGGTCATTGCAGTCAACTCCCGCCCCTGAGGCCGAAGCCCCCTTGCGGAGAAACAGATGGACATGAAATTTTTTGAATTCCCCGGAATTCCGAATGTGGGCTGCGTGTTTTGCGGCAGAAGCGACGCGGATTTGCCCTACGATGGCAATATTTCCTTCGCAGTCGGGGATTTGCCCGCAAGCGTGCGCGACAACCGCTTTTCCCTTGCCCGCTCGCTCGCCCGTCAGGGCATGGGCAGCTGGTGCGAATGCACGCAGGTTCATGGCGATGACATTGTGATGGANGCCGCGGCGACTGACATTTTCGCCAAACCCCAGAATTTGCGCGCGGCTGATGGCATGACCACCTCGCTGCCCGGGCTTGGCCTGATGATCAAGACCGCGGATTGCCAGCCGCTCCTTTTGACAGACGCANCAGGCANCCACATCATGGCCCTGCACGTCGGCTGGCGCGGCAACCGGATCAATTTTCCGGCNAGCGCNGTAAAGGCCTTTTGCGCCCGCTACAATCTTGATCCTGGCGATCTCTGGGCCGTGCGCGGCCCTAGCCTCGGCCCGGGCTCGGCCCAGTTTCTTGAATTTGACAGCGAGTGGGGCCCGGAATTCCGGGAATGGCGCTTTGAAAAGACAGGCTGCATGAATCTCTGGGGCCTTACCCGCAGCCAGCTTGAAAAAGCCGGCGTGCCCTCCGAACATATTTTTGGGCTTGATATCTGCACCTACGCCAATGACGATCATTATTTCTCCTACAGGCGCGAAAAACNCACCGGCAGGCAGGCCAGCATTATCTGGATCCGCGCTGGCCACGGCCCTGACCGAAAAGCCTGACAGCCGACCTGCCCGAACCATGACAACCAGTCCATAAAAGGAGCCCAAATGAAAATAGCCATGCCAAAAGCGCTGGGTGGCACCATGCTGGTGGCAGGCACAGCCATTGGCGCCGGCATGCTGGGCCTGCCCATGATTTCGGCGGGAATGTGGTTTTACTGGTCAACTGTCATTCTCGTGGCCTCCTGGTTTCTGATGCTCCGTTCCAGCCAGGCCCTGCTTGAAGTAAACCTTCATTTCCAGCCTGGCGACAGTTTCCATACGCTCGCCCGCTCCCTNCTCAGCCCTTTCTGGACCACTCTCAATGGNCTTTCTGTCGCTTTTGTGCTTTACACCCTGGTCTACGCCTATGTTAGCGGCGGAGGCTCCGTAGTGCAGCAGGCGCTCGCGCCAGTCATGCCATTTCCGCCGCCACGGGTTTTCAGCAGCCTGTTTTTCGCGCTGCTCCTGGCAGCCTGCATATGGTGGAGCTCCCGCGCAGTNGACCGGCTTGCGACNNTCTTCATGGGCGGCATGGTCATCACCCTCATCCTGTCCATGGCCGGAATGCTGGGCAACCTCCAGATAGGCACGCTGCTTGATCTCAATGGCGAAGGCGGCCAGTTTGTGTTCATCTGGTGCGCGCTTTCCACCTATCTCACATCCTTCTGCTTCCATGCCTCCGTGCCAAGCCTGATCAAATACATGGGCAAGGATTACAANACCATTAATGCCTGCCTGGCCGCNGGCACAATTATCGCCCTGGCCTGCTATTTTTTCTGGATCACTGCCGCGGATGGCATTATTNCCNGGGCGGAATACAAATCGGTCATCGCCCAGGGCGGCAATGTCGGCAATCTTCTGGCNGCCGCTGGCTCCAGCCTTGGCACAGGCCTGATCATGCGCTGTCTCGAGATTTTCTCCCTCCTGGCTGTCGCCACCTCCTTTCTCGGCGCTGGCCTCGGCCTTTTTGATTACATGGCGGATTTGTGCAATTTTGATGACAGCCGCCTGGGACGCACCAAAACCATGCTGGTCACGCTGGCCCCNCCAATGATTTGCGGCCTGATCTGGCCGGATGGCTTCCTGCCCGCGATCGGCTGGGCCGGCCTGGCTGCCTCAATCTGGTCTGTCATAGTCCCNGGCCTGATGGTGATGGCAGGCAGAAAAAAATTTCCGCCCCAGGGCTACCTGGCGCCTGGCGGCGCGATGCTGCCGCCGCTGCTNATCCTCTATGGCACTCTNGTGGCCATCTGCCATACCCTTTTTGTTTTTGAGCNTTTGCCAATGNACAAATAATGCTTNAAACCAGAAAAAAACGCAGCGCCAGCTATCCGCGCGGCGTCTGTCCGACGGCGCGCCGCTTTGCCATGGCCAGGCAAATGGCCTTGCTGGAAGGCGCCCTGGCTTCGTGGCCCAGAAGGCAGGCCCCGCTTCTGGANGTCAATTGCGGCAATGGCGCGTTTCTCGAGTTTTTATGGCATTGCGGCTTTGATGTGCGGGNCACGGANGCGGACGCATCCCTNCGCCAGTGCGCGCAAAGGCGCCATGTGCCTGATCTGGAAATCCGCGCCGCGGCTGATGATGANCTGCCTTTTGAAGATGATGAATTCGACTGGGTTATTGTGCACCTCAAAACTGGCGAAGCCGGCCGCATCGCCACTTGCGCAAATGAGGCCGCGCGTCTTGCCAGACGCGGATTAATGCTGACTTTCTGGAATAGCCAGTCCATCCCGGGCATCTGCTGGCGCCTGGCCCATGCCAGCGCCTGGGCGGAAAATCCGGCCTCCTGGTGGGTGGTCTGGCGCCANNTGCACANGCTGAACCTGGGCGCTGTNTCAACCCATTCCACCCTGGCTTCCCCGGTTTGTTTCTGGCGCAGGCAATGGCGCCCTGGCAGCGGTTCCGCGCGAACAATGCTTGGAGCCTGGTGCGCGGTGCGCCTTGATATCGGNCCCGTAGCGCCGCTAACGCCCCTGCCATTGCGCCTNAGCTCCAGCCTGGGAAGGGCTGAGCCTGTAATGGAATATACTTCGAAACGCGGCTGCTCCAAAACAGACGAGTAATGCAATGAAATTCTTCTCCGGACTCAAGGAAAAACTGGCTGCCCATAAACTGCTTGCNGCGCTCGCGGCAATNGTNCTGGCGTGCGCCCTTGGCGCTGGCGGCTGGTATGGCTGGCAGCAATACCAGTATCGGCAGGGCAGCGCCTTTGCCCTGGAAAAATTGAAGCAGGCGCTTGCCCCGCCTGCCCCTTCGGCCCTGGCGCATCTTGTTGATTTCAATTCCCTTGGCAAAGATCTGTCCCGCGCGGCAAGCGAGAGCTTTCCCTTTTTTCTGGCTGGCCAGGACCAGGAGCGCGCAATTAGCCATGCCCTGCAGGCCGGTCTTCTGAAACGGCTGCTGGAGCCGGAATCAAAAGGCCCAATGTTTCCGGAAGACGCCTCCGAGGAAGCCAGATTGCAAAAACCCCTGGAGCTGCTGCCGCCAGATTTCCTAAGCCAGCTTCTCGCCACGTTGTCTGTCCGGGAAACCGGACCCGGGAACGCGCTTGTAAGCGCGAAAATAGAGCACCCGCAGCTGGCCAGGCCCTTCACTCTGGTAATGGACATGCGAAAGACGCCCCAGGGCTGGCAAATAAAACAGCTCATCAACGCCAGGGAACTGGCACAGCAGCTGCGCGAGGACATGCTGGAGCGCCATGCCGCCCTGCGCAAGGTCTTTGAGGCTAAAAACGCGGCTACAGGCAAGGCAATGGACAGCGCCCTTCCCCTGCAATCCTGCACTGCGAATGCCGGCACATTGTCGGACGGCAAAACCACGATCCTGATCATCCATGCCCTTGCCAGAAACCGCGGCGATGTCCAGATCAACAACTTCAATCTGGACGCCACCATTACCGGCCGCTCAGGGCGGCCATTGCTGCGCAGATACCTGAACGCAGCAAAGCCCGTGGCTCCAGGTGAGGATTTCAACCACCGCTGGAGCATGGAGCTGGAGAGCGGCAGCCCCCTTGCCCGCGCGCTGCTGGCCGATGGACCGCTACATTGCCAGGCCGCCTGGCAAACCCTGAGCCTGAATAACGGCAGGGTGCTTCACATTGTTGAAACACCAAATCCGGATCGCGCCTGCGCCACTCCGGGCCACGATCATCCTGAAGGCTTTTGCCTTGCGCCCATCTTTCAGCGCTGAAACTGACTGCCTGAATGCCGGAGCTGGCAGCTTTTTACGCCTCCCCGGCCTTGCCAGAAGCGGCACATGGCCCTAGAATTGGCCAATTCCGATTTTCGCAAGGAGTGGAGCATGGCTTATCGTTCTATTCACCTATCGTTGCATATCCACAAGGATCCTGCCGCAATGGCCGAGCGGGCCGCGCACATGTTCGCAGGCGCATGCGAGGAGGCCATAGCCGAGCGCGGAAGCTATCGCGTCGCCATTTCCGGCGGCCATACTCCCGTGCCCTTTTTCCGGCTGCTGACAACGCGCGACTGGGGCGCCAATCTGCCCTGGGATAAAATCTACATTTACTGGGTTGACGAGCGTTGCGTGGGCCCAAATGATCCTGAAAGCAATTACGGTGTCGCCAGGCGCGAGCTATTGAGCCATGTGCCGGTTACAAATTACAGGCGCATGCGCGGCGACCAGAATCCGGAACAGGCAGCCGCTGATTACGAACGGCTGCTCAGGGAAGATTTCGAGCTCAAGGGCAATGAGTTGCCGCGCTTTGACATGATGCTGCTCGGCATGGGAGCTGATGGCCACACAGCCTCCCTGTTCCCCGGCTCCCCCGCGCTTGAGGAAAC
>JAAUYW010000042.1 GCA_014804915.1 Desulfovibrio sp.
TCTTGACCTTCCGGGAAACGTCTGCTAGAAATTCCTCCATGACATCATTTCAGCCTGTAATCCTTTGCCTGATTTCCGAATGCGCCAATTGGTGGCGCCACTGCAATTTTAGGGGAATCGGCTGACAAGGGCTGACTTTTCATATTTTTGCCTGACGCTGTTTCCCCCGGGAAGCAGCGTTTTTTTTGCGCCATTTTTCTTCATGGAGGCAACAATGAAACCTGAGGCCAAGGGCCAGATTCTGCTCGAGCAGTCCATACGCTGGCTGGATGCGGACACAGAAACCCCGATCAGCCTTTTTCTGAAGCACGCAGCCAGACAAAATGGCATCCTGCTTGAATCTGCTGAAGTGGATGGCCGCTGGGGCAGATACAGCGTACTCGCCTTTGATTTCTGCCTTNTCGCTTCCTNCTCTGACGGCANACTTGACCTTGANATACGCGNCGGCCGCTTTCAGNACCTCAAGACCTGCGCTGGTNTGCCCTGGATTGAAGGAATGCGCCGTCTGCTCAGCTCCATCGCCATCCAGCCCGCAGCTCCGGAGCTTCCGCCCATTACCCGCGCCCTCTATGGCTATCTGGGTTTTGGCATGGCCGCAATATTCAACCCCTGGCTGCAAAAAATAATGCCCGCCCATGATGCGCANGCTGTGCTCGCGCTTCCTGGAACTGTGCTGCTCTTCGACCATCTCTATAACCGCCTCTGCCAGCTGAGCCTTGGAGACGCGCGGGAGCTTCCCCTCTCTGGCNCGGGCCAGGCTCCGGCTGCTTCCGCAAGGATTGGTGAAATCACGGCCAGCCCGGACGAGGCTGGCTACAAGAATTTCGTGCGCGATATCCGNGAGCGCCTGCGCCAGGGCGAGGCCATCCAGATTGTGCCCTCGGTGCGCTTCTGCGCGCCGTTTCAGGGTGATCCCTTCCTGCTCTACAGGCGCATGCGCCGCTTCAACGCCTCGCCCTACATGTTTTACATGGGCTTTCCGCAGATCACTCTCTTTGGCTCATCGCCAGAGGTAATGGTGCGAAGCAGGGCGAACCGGCTGGAGCTGTCGCCGATTGCAGGCACCAGAAAACGCGGCGCGACGCCATCCGAAGATGCGGCCATGGCAAACGAACTATTGCAGGATGAGAAAGAGCGCGCGGAACACGTAATGCTTGTTGATCTGGGACGAAATGATCTTGGCCGCATTGCCAGGCCAGGCAGCGTGCNNGTGGAAAATTTCATGCAGGTCCAGAAATTTTCCCATGTAATGCACCTCACCAGCGATGTAAGCGCAGAGCTGAACGCTGGCCAGCCTGGCGCGAGCGACGCGCTTGACGTGCTGGCTGCCACTTTTCCNGCCGGCACTGTATCAGGCGCGCCCAAAATCAGGGCAATGGAGATCATCCGCGAACTTGAGGGCATGGANCGCGGCCCNTATGCCGGCTGCGTCGGCTGGATCGGCNTGGATCGCGACAGNGTGAATCTCGATATGGGCATAACCATCCGCAGCATGTGGATCAAAAACGGTCGCCTGTGCTGGCAGGCAGGCGGCGGNATAGTCCATGACTCCNACCCTGATCTGGAATGGAAGGAAGTCTGCAACAAATCGGCAATCATGCGCCTGGCGCTGGGAATGGAGGCAGAGGAAAATGTTCCTGCTAATCGATAATTATGATTCCTTTACCTGGAATCTGGCCCAGGCTTTCCAGAGTCTGGGCAAANATNCGCTTGTGCTCANAAACGATGATCCTGAAATTCTGAAACTGGCTACTGATCCGGAGCTTGAGATGGTCTGCATTTCGCCTGGCCCGGGCCATCCGGCGCAGGCTGGCCTCTGTCCGGAATTTCTGGAAAAAGTCAGTCCTGATGTGCCCATCCTGGGCATCTGTCTTGGCCATCAGCTGCTCGGCCTGCATGGAGGCGGAGAAATCGGCATCGCGCCAGTTATCATGCACGGCAAGCNGTCCGAAATCGAGCACAATGAAGAGGGAATGTTCAGCGATCTGCCAAACCCGCTTACTGTCGGACGCTACCATTCCCTTGTGGTATCCGCGCCAGAGAACGGGGATGTCAAATTTGACGTGACCGCGACAGGCCCGGATGGAGAAATAATGGGGCTTCAATACCGCGACCGCCCCTGGGCCGGAGCGCAATTCCATCCGGAATCCGTGCTTACGCCAGAGGGCCTGCGCTTCCTGGCAAATTTTCCGGATTCGCTCAGGCCAGGCCCGCAAATTCCTTTTAACCAGATTCTCGACAGGCTGGCCAACAAGGAGGATCTGACCCGCGAGATGGCAAAACAGGCATTTGCCGCCCTGCTGGATGGGGAGCTGACTCCAGCCCAGGCCGGTGCTTTCCTGTTCAGCCTGCGCGCCAAGGGCGAAAGCGGCCTGGAGCTTGCCCAGGCTGTGAAAGGGGCGCTCAAGCGCGCCGTGCCAGTCCGAAAACTGCCTGCCGGTTGTCTTGATATCGTAGGCACTGGCGGAGATGGCAAAAATTCCTTCAATTGCTCAACCGCGGCTGCGCTTACCCTGGCCGGCATGGGCTACAGGATTGCAAAACACGGCAATCGCGCAGTCTCATCAACCTGCGGCGCTGCCGATGCAATCGAGGGCCTTGGCCTTGCGATCGCGCCGGATGCCCAGACAGCGATCGAACAACTGGAGCGGAATAATTTCACATTCTTTTTCGCTCCCTATTTCCATCCAAGTTTCAAAAATATCGGCCCCATCCGCGCGGAGCTGGGCTGCCGCACACTGTTCAACATTCTTGGCCCGATGATCAATCCCGCGAAACCGGATTATCTTGTGATGGGCGTGGCCAGGCCGGAGCTTGTTCCCCTGGTGGCAGACACCCTGGCGCATTCGCGCCACAAGCAGGCTGCTGTCTTTCATGGGGCTGGCGGCTATGATGAAATCACGACAATGGGCCCAACCGAGGTAACGCTGCTCAGGAACGGCGCTTTCAGCAAGCTCCTGATAGATCCTGGCCGCTACGGCATGGCGCCAGCCAGCCCCGAAGAGCTGGCCTGCCAGAACCGGCAAGAGGCCGTGGCTGTGTTGCGCGAGCTTGTCGCAGGCAACGGCAGTCAGGCTATGACCGACATGGTGATACTCAATGTGGCTCTCGCCATTTATCTGCTCGATAGCCTGGAAGACTTTGACACGGCAGTAAAAAAGGCTGCAACTGCCGTAAAATCCGGCGCAGGCCAGAAGGTGCTGGAAAATGCTTGCTAAATTTCGCGCCGCAAAAGCAGCGGAAATAGAAGCCCTGCGAAAGGACGCCAGCCTTTTGCCAGAGCCGCGCAAAATAGCCAGGCCTCCTTTTGCGGCCGCGCTGGGGAACGGGGAGCGCATTGCCGTCATAGCGGAATACAAGCGCGCTTCGCCTTCTCTCGGCATTATCCGGACAGATCTTGAAATTGAAGATGTGGCAAGGGCATACGCCAACGGCGGCGCAGCTGCCCTGTCCGTGCTCACCGAAGAGAGCTTTTTCAATGGCAGCCTGGGCTATCTTGACCGCGCGGCAAAAACCTGCGAACTGCCGCTGCTGCGCAAGGATTTCATTTTTGACGAACTCCAGGTCCGGGCCACTGCCGCCACCAGCGCTTCAGCCATTCTCCTGATCGCGCGAATGCTGCCAGATTCCTGCGCATTGCGCAAAATGCGGGAGCTTGCAGAAAGCTGCGGCCTGGATGACGTAATCGAGATTTTCGATGAAAGGGATCTGGCGCTGGCCAGGGAAGCAGGCGCAAGGCTAATTCAGGTCAACTCCCGCGATCTGCAAACGCTGCAAGTGGATAGCGGCAGGCTGCTCAGGCTGGCCGCGCTGGCCAGACCCGAGAGTCATGAAACCTGGATCGCAGCCAGCGGCTTCAACAGCCCGGCCCAGCTGCGCAGGGCCCATGAGGCAGGCTATCACGCTGCTCTGGTTGGCAGCTACCTGATGGCCAGGGGCGCTCCAGATGCAAATCTCGGATATCTCCTCGCGGGGTCGCGATGATCCTCAAAATTTGCGGAATGCGCAATCAGGCAGATATTGACGCCGCCCAAAAAGCCGGTTTCGATTTCTGCGGCTTCATTTTCCATGCCGCAAGTCCGCGCAATGTCAGTCTGGAAGAGGCTGCGAGAATGTCCACCGGCTCAATGCGGAGGGTTGGCGTTTTTGTTGATACCCCGCTTGCCGAAATCCTGAAAATACTGAAGCAGGCCAGTCTTGATTATGCCCAGCTGCATGGAGGCCAGAGCGAGTCCGTTGCCAGGGCTATTGGCAGGCACCGGGTCATCCGTGTGCTCTGGCCTGCCAGATACAGCTCAATTGCCGAGCTGGAGCGCGACGCGGCCCGCCATGAATGCGCTTTTTATCTTCTGGATTCAGGACAAGGGGGAGGCGGCAGCGGCCAGATGCTGAACTGGCAGGCGCTTGGCCAGCTGAGGCTGCCCTCGCCCTGGTTTTTGGCCGGCGGCCTGAGCGGGGAAAACACAAGTCTGGCCGTGCAGGCATGCGCTCCGCCTGGTCTGGATTTCAACTCCGGCCTTGAGGACAGCCCTGGAGTGAAAAATCATGACAAAATAATGGCTGCGGCCAGGGCAGGCCGCGCTGGGGGAAGAACATGAAAGGCTATTTTGGCGAATTTGGCGGCGCGTTTGTGCCAGAGCTGCTTGTGCCCCCCTTGCGGGAAGTTGAACAGGCAATGACAGAAATACTGCCAACTCCGGAATTTCAGCAGGAACTTGGCGGATTACTGGAAGACTATGCTGGCAGGCCTACGCCGCTCACCTACTGTCCAGCGCTTTCCGGACAGCTGGGTTTCAATCTCTGGCTCAAAAGGGAAGATCTGCTTCATACTGGCGCGCACAAGATAAACAACACGCTTGGGCAGGCCCTGCTTGCCAAACGCATGGGCAAGACAGAACTTGTGGCTGAAACCGGCGCTGGCCAGCATGGCGTGGCCACGGCCGCGGCGGCGGCGAGGCTTGGGCTCAAGTGCACAATCTATATGGGCGCTGAAGATGTGGAAAGACAGCAGCCCAATGTGCAGCGCATGAAATTGCTTGGCGCGAAAGTCCATGCGGTTGAAAGCGGCACGCGCACACTGAAGGATGCGATCAACGAGGCGCTGCGCGCCTGGATAGCCACGCAGGACTCTACCCACTACTGTTTTGGCACAGCAGCCGGCCCGCATCCCTTTCCCACACTCGTGCGCGACTTTCAGAGCATTATTGGCAGGGAAACACGCAGGCGCATTCTGGAACTGACAGGCAGATTGCCGGATGCGGTTGTCGCGTGCGTCGGCGGCGGCTCAAACGCCATCGGAATGTTCCATCCCTTTATTGATGATGTAAAAGTGCGCATTATCGGCGTAGAAGCCGCAGGCACAGGCGAGCCTGGCTGCCATAATTCCGCTTCGCTCACTCTCGGAAGCCCTGGCGTTTTGCACGGCAACTATTCGAAATTGCTCCAAACCGAGGATGGCCAGATTCTGCCATCGCATTCAATTTCCGCCGGGCTTGACTATCCTGGCGTAGGGCCGGAGCACGCGTGGCTGCAGACAACCGGAAGGGTCACATACGTCATGGCCACGGATGACGAGGCTCTGAATGCGTTTCTGACCCTGTGCAACACGGAGGGCATTCTGCCTGCGCTCGAATCCTCGCATGCGCTGGCCTGGGTTCTTGAAAATCGCGGCGAATTCAGGCCGGATGCGAATGTGATAGTCAATCTGTCCGGCCGTGGCGACAAGGATATGGAAATCATTAACAAGGCCCTTGCGGCACGGGAGGCCAGTCATGCATCCGCTTGAACACAAGATCAGATCCGCCAGGCAGGCGGGCAGGCAGGCAGTCATACCCTTTATCACGGCCGGTTTTCCCAGGCCTGACAGCTTCTGGAAGCATGTTGACGAGATTGACCAGGCAGGTGCGGACATAATTGAAATCGGCATCCCGTTTTCCGATCCCGTGGCGGATGGCCCGGTTGTGGAGGAAGCCTCAAGGCGGGCGCTTACCGCAGGCATCACGCTCGCCGACATTCTCGATGAGCTGCGGATGCGCAAGGGCAGATACAGGGCCGGAATTGTCCTGATGGGATATTACAATCCCTTTTTGCAATTTGGGCTGAAGGAACTTGCGCGAGCCGCCGCCGAAGCAGGCGTGCACGGCTTCATAATTCCGGATCTGCCCCTGGACGAGGCGGAAGCCGCCCGGGAGGCGCTTCAGGGCCATAATCTGGCGCTGATACCGCTTGTGGGCCCAAATACGAGCCTTGAGAGAATGAGGCTTTACAGCCGGCAAGCCAAAGGGTATGCCTACGTCGTTTCAGTAATGGGTATAACCGGCGCGCGCGAAAGCCTGGCTCCCAAAGTGGCTGAAACAGTGCGTCGCGCCCGCCAGGCATTTGAAGTGCCGCTTGCGCTAGGCTTCGGCCTGAGCCATCCGGCGCAGCTCGAGGCGCTGCCTGAAGACACCAGGCCAGATGCCGCAGTCATGGGCAGCGCGCTGCTCAGGCATATTGATGCCGGAGGGAGCGCCAGGGAATTTCTCGCAAGCTGGCTTGGGGCGCATGACGCCTAGATTCTGTCACAATAGACGTTTTCGAGAAACTGCTCCATGGCCGCATCCGCCTTGCCTATAAAATCTTTCAGGGGATATTCCTTCCCGCAGGCAGGACAAGTCATGAAAACCTGCCTGCAGGAGCGGCCAATATGGAGCGGTTTGCCACACTCCGGGCATGGCAATGTGGTTTCCGCATCGCGCGCGCCAAATAATGCCATTTCGACCTCGCCAGATTTTTTCCTGCCGCTGGCAGGCATAAAGAAAGAACGGAGTTTATTATGGACTGGATTACTGTAAAAGTGAAGACTGAAGCCGGCGTAACGCTGCCCGCATATGAAACTACCGAGGCCGCGGGCATGGACGTCTGCGCCTATCTCAAGCAGGATGTGATCATTCAGCCGCTTGGCCGCGCGCTGATTCCAACTGGCATCCGAATGGAGATTCCCAGGGGCCACGAATGCCAGGTGCGGCCAAGAAGCGGGCTGGCCCTGAATCACGGCATAACCGTGCTCAATACTCCTGGCACAATCGACGCTGACAGCCGCGCTGAAATCGGCATTGTCCTGATCAACCTTTCAGACAAGGCTTTCACAGTCAGGAATGGCGACCGCATCTGCCAGCTGGTATTCAAGAAATGCGAACGCGCGCGCTGGGAAAAAGTCAGCGAGCTGGACAGAACCAGACGCGAGGACGGCAGCTTCGGCAAGAGCGGCCTGTAAACCTTCTGGCAGGCCAGATGAGCCAGCTTCCGGATTGCGCCCTGAAGCAAGCTCGCGTTCAGCTTTCACAAATAGAGAAAACACCCTAAAATCCTTCTTCGAGCGGAGGCCAGACAAGCCAGTCGCCATCTGGCTTGACTTGCTTCTTGGCGCCCGCTGCCAGAGAGACCTTGCGGCCCTGGCAGCTCAATCTGCCTTCAGCAAACCACTGAATTGCCTGCGGATAAATGCGATGCTCAAGCGCGTGAATCCGGTTTGCCAGATCTTCAAGACTCTCGCCCTCCAGCACAGGCAACGCAGCCTGGATTATCAGGGCGCCGGCGTCAACATCCTCGGCAACAAAATGCACGCTCACGCCAGTCAGCCTCACGCCATATTCATAAGCGCTGGCTATGCCAGCCATACCGGGAAAGGACGGCAGGAGCGCGGGATGGATATTCATGATCCGGCCCGGGAAAGCATCAATGAACTGGCGTCCCACAATCAGCATATAGCCAGCGAGCACAACCAGATCCGCTTCGGCCTCGCGCAGATAGGCAACAATAGCCTTGTCGAGCCCTGTGCGTGAAGAATAATCCGCGAGTTCGAATACCCGCGTGGCAATCCCTGCCCTTTCCGCCCGTTCCAGAACCCTCGCATGCGCATGATTTGAAATAACGCAGGCTATATCCGCATCCAGCACGCCTGACCTCGCGCGCTCAATGATAGCCTGGGCATTTGTGCCGCTGCCTGATGCCAAAATCGCTACTTTCATTTTGCCGCCATTTTTTCCACAAGCGCTTCAACCAGACTGGCGATAGTGTAATTGCGCGGCTGCAGGTCCGCCTTCAGCCCGTGCGCAGCAAGGGTTTTGGCAGTTATCGGCCCTATCGCCGCAAGCAGGGTTTCAGGATGGCGGCGCAATTCCCCAGCTGGCACCAGTTTCAGAAAATTCTCCACAGTTGATGAAGATGCGAATGTGATGCAATCCAGCCTGCCTTGCGCGAGCAAATCCCGTGCTTTTGCAATTTCGCCAGTACCCGGCCGGGTTTCATACATGCTCACAATATCCACAATGGCGCCTTTGGCAGCCAGCGCGTCAGGCAGCGCCATTCTCGCCTTATCCGCCCTGGGCAGGAGGATTTCAATTCCGGAAAGATCTCCGCCTTCGCTTGCTATCAGGCTTTCGGCCACGCTTTCGGCAACATATTCAGGAGGCACCAGATCCGGCCTGATGCCCAGAGTCTGCAATGCATGCGCGGTGGACGGGCCTATTGCGGCAACCCTGCAGCCGGCAAGCGCCCGCGAATCCTTGCCGGCATGGGCGAGCCGCTCCCAGAAATATTTAACCCCGTTTACAGATGTGAAAATCACCCAGCCATATTCGGACAGACGATTGAGCGCGCTGTCGCAGGCGCTGTAATCCGGCATGGGCGCGATCTCGATTGCCGGGCATTCGAGAGCATCCGCGCCAAGCGCGGAAAGCCTCGCGCTTAACTCGCTAGCCTGCTCCCTGGCACGCGTGACCACGATGTTCTTGCCCAAAAGCGGCTTTTTGCCATACCAGTCAAGCTGTCCTGCCAGCGCAGTCACTTCTCCGACCACGATTACAGCTGGATTGCTGAGCCCGGCAGCCTCCACCCTTGACGGCAAATCACGCAAGGGCGCGAAAACGGTTTTTTGCATTGGCGTAGTGCTGCGATAGATCACAGCCGCAGGCATCATGCCGCTCATGCCGGCTCCAATCAGCCTGGCGCTGATCTCTGGCAGATTTTTCATTCCCATCAGAAATACCAGGGTCGCCTTGCTGGCGACAAAAGCCGGCCAGTCAAGCCCTGACGTCTTCTTCTCATGCCTCTCATGGCCGGTAATGATCATCACCGCAGATACAAGCTCGCGATGGGTCAGCGGAATGCCGGCGTATGCAGGCGCCGCGATAGCGCTTGATATTCCGGGCACCACCTCAAAAGGAATATCCCGCTCCGCCAGGTACTGCGCCTCCTCGCCGCCGCGTCCGAAAATATAGGGATCCCCGCCTTTCAGGCGCGCCACATTGCCTTTTTCCAGCGCCTTTTCAGCAAGCAGGCTGTTTATCTCATCTTGCGGCAATGCATGCTGGCCGGAGATTTTGCCAACATAGATCAGCTCCGCCTCCGGCCTCGCATACGCGAGCAACTGCGGATTTGCCAGGG
>JAAUYW010000043.1 GCA_014804915.1 Desulfovibrio sp.
AATCACGTCTGCCTGCCCAAGCGCATCCCGGCCCTTGAGGGTCAGCAAGCCCGGATCGCCTGGACCTGCGCCTATCAGCCAGACTTTCATGCCAGCACCTGCCTTGCAAGCTCAAGCAGGGTCCTGGCGCCAAAGCCTGTCGCTCCTTCGGGACACAAGGCGCAAGATTTGGCTTTCCAGTCCACGCCCGCGATATCCAGGTGCGACCAGGGAATGTCCGGAGAAACAAAATTCTTCAGAAAAAGCGCGGCAGTGATTGCTCCGCCCTCGCGGGACGCAGTATGGGAAATATCCGCAATCCGGCTCTTGAGTGAATCCCTGTAACCTGGCCAGAGCGGCATTCGCCAGAAATTTTCGCCGCCAATTTCGCCCAGCGCGGCTATTTTGGCGGCAAGCGCGTCATCAGTGCTAAAAAGCCCCGCCACCTCGTTGCCAAGGGCCACTGCGCAGGCTCCTGTCAATGTGGCAATGTCAACTATGGCCTCGGGTTCGAAATTCCTGCAGACAAAGGCGAGCGCGTCGGCAAGGCCAAGCCTGCCCTCGGCATCCGTGTTGATGACTTCAACTGTCTGGCCATCCAGGGCAGTCAGAACATCGCCTGGCCGGTAGGCTCCGCCATCAGGCATGTTTTCAGCGCAGGTGAGAATAGCGACCAGCCTGCGCCGGATTTTCATTTTGGCAGCGCCAATAATGGCGGCAAGGCAGGCGGCCGCTCCGGACATATCGCATTTCATCTGCGCCATGTTGGCTGCGGGCTTGAGGCAAAGGCCGCCAGAATCAAAAGTAATGCCCTTGCCAACCAGCGCCAGCGGCCTGTCCTTTTCCAGGCCAGCCGGTGCATATTCCAGAACCACCAGTCTGGGAGGATGCGAAGAGCCCTGGCCAACCGCCAACAGACATCCGGCCCCAAGCTCTTCCAGCCGCGATTTGTCATAGACTTCGCATTTGACGCCATTTGCCAGGGCAAGCTCAGTGGCTCGCAGGGCGAGCTGTTCCGGATAGAGCATATTGCCAGGCAGATTGTCGAGATCGCGAGCCAGGGATGTAGCCCACGCCAAAATCTCCGCATCTTTGGCCGCCTGATCAATCTGATCGCTCCTTTCAGCGCAGGCCAGCTCCAGGGTTTTCAGGGAAATCCCGCTTTTTTCGCTTTTCAGGGAAAATTCGTAAAGACCGAGCAGAAAGCCGTAGATGCCTTCCCTGAGCAGGCGGGGCGCGCCGCCGTCAAATTTTTCCAGGCAGCCAGTCGGGAAAAGGCAATTTTCCAGTTTGAGGCTGACGCATTTTCTGGCTGCGGCCGCAAGACCCTCGCGAAGCCTGCCAGGACTGAAATCGGAACGTTTGCCAAGACCAATGGCCATCACCCGCGGCAATTGCAAGTCAGGATGGCCATAAAAAATCTCAATCTCGCCATTCTCGCCCCTGAAATCGCACACTGCCGGAGCAATGGCAAGCCAGGGGCAGGCCCTGTCCAGCTCCGGATACTGCTCAACCAGATTTTCATTCTCACAACATGGCACAATAACCGCCTGGGCCTTCCAGGCATCCGGATTCCGAACCTGAATTTTAATTTCCATGCCTTTTACTCCGCTTGCTGACAACTTCACACATTAAAAAGGATTAGGCAAGGCTGGGACACGGCTGACCAGAGCTGACGCATCTTCGAGAAAAAATATTAAGATTAGGATTATAAGGAAAGGAGTTAGCGCTTGTAAAAAGATCGACTGGCAGGCCGCCTCCGAAGATGCGCGAGTAAAATTGAGGAAACTTTATCCGAAACTTTAGGCGGTATGGAGTACTAATGCCGGATTACCCTGGCAGGAATGCCGGCGGCTGCGAATATGTCCACGGCCTGATCCAGAAAGCCGTCAGAGACGCGGGCGTCCTCCCCAAGCCCATACTCTTCCCCAAGCTGGCCGTATTTATGAACGCCGAGCCTGTGATAGGGCAAAAGATGGACGCCCCTGAAATTTTTCCTGGTCCGCCATTTTCCCAGGAATGCGGCCCTGGCCCGCATTTCCTCCAGATCAGCGTTGCAGCCGTTGATCAGGGGCATCCTGACGCTAAGATTGAAGCCGTTATCAAGCAGCCAGCAGAGATTGGAGAGTATCTGAGTATTGGGCGCGCCAGTCAGCTGTTTGTGCCTTTCATTGTCCGTATGCTTGAGATCATAGAGAAAAAGATCGGTAAAGGGCGCGACCGCCGTGATCGCATCGCGTCTGGCAAGTCCGCAGGTTTCCAGCGCGGTATTCAGGCCGGCACTTTTCGAGGCCTCAAGCAGGGCGCGCGCGGCCTCCGGCTGGGCCAGGGGCTCGCCCCCGCCCAGGGTCACGCCGCCGCCTGAAGTTTTGTAGAAAATCTCATCCTCCATGACAACCGCGAGAATCTCCCCGATTTCCAGATCGCGCCCGCAGTCTTTCAGGGCTCGAGCCGGGCACAGGGCCGCGCATTTGCCGCAGGCGCCGCATTTTTCGTCGGTCTGGATATGGACGCCAGCCCGCAATGACTGGCGCCCCGTTGGACAAACCGAGGCGCAAAGACCGCAATGGCTGCAAAGGGAAACGTTCCACAGGGTTTCACAGGCGTGGCTTTTGCCTTCAGGATTGGAGCACCAGAGGCAGTTGAGCGGGCAGCCCTTGAAAAACACCAGGGTGCGTATCCCCGGGCCATCATAGATGCTGTATTTCTGGATGTTGAAGATTCTCGCGCCCATACTGAAGCCTAAAAGTCGGTCAGCATCGTGCGGCTGATGATCTCGTTCTGCACATCTTCGCACAACTCCACAAAAAATGCGGAATAGCCTGCCACGCGCACTACAAGATCACGATAGTCGGCCGGGTTTTTCTGCGCGTTCAGCAGGGTTTCATTGGTGAGATAGTTGAACTGCATTTCGCCATTGCCCATCAGGCTCGCGGCGCGCAGCAGCGCTATCAGGCTGGCCCTGCCCTCTGGGGTTTCCAGCAGCCCGGACATCAGCTTGAAATTATGCACCTGGCCGATATTCATGGCATCGCAGGCCAGGCGCGAAACGCTCTTGATTATGGCTGTCGGCCCTTTCACATCCGCTCCCTGGGATGGGCTTATGCCATCCGAAAGCGGCATCCAGGCCTTTCTGCCATTTGCGGAAGCGCCTGTCATCATGCCAAAGGGCGTATTATTGGAAATGGAGAGCGTGCCGTGACTCAGGGTGGAATAAAGCGTGCGGATCTTGCGGTGCTCCGCCTCGGTGAATTCGATTATGTCAGCTGCGATCCTGTCCGCATATTCATCGTCATTGCCATATTTGGGAGCTGCCAGGCAATCGCGGCGAACAGCCTCGTAGCCTTCGAAATCGGCCTTCAGCGCCTCATTCAGCTGCCCGAGGGTATATTTCCTGTCTTCATAAACCAGCTTGCGAATCGCAGCCATTGAATCCGCGTATGTGGCGAGTCCGCTCCAGACCACGCCCGGGCCAAAATTGTACATTGCGCCGCCGCAAGAAACGTCCTTTCCGCTTTCCATGCAGCCTTCATACATGATGGACATCAGCGGCTTGGGCGCCAGCTCCCGCTGAACGCGCTGGGAAATCACCGTTGCAGTGCCGGAAAGGCGCGTAATGTATTTCACCTGCTCCTTCACCGCGGCTTCAAATTTCTCCCAGGTGTCAAACTGCTCCAGCGGGCCAGAGTCCGGAGTAACCCGTTTGCCATACCAGAGCGGCACGCCATGATTGAGCACAAGCTCTATGGCCATTGGCCACTGGGTATAGGCTGTTGACGTCCACTGGTAAAGCCTGCCGGATTTCTGCGGCTCCACACAGCCCATAAGGCAATAATCCCGCGCATCCTCCAGGGATACTCCCTTTGCCAGCATCATCTTGATGTGGGTGTCATCGAAATGCACAGCGGGAAAGCCCATGCCGGCGCGCACGACATCGACGATCTTTTCCAGGTAGGGCTCGGGCGAGTCGTTATGCACGCGGGCCGCCAGCGACGGCTGGTAGATTTTCACATGGCGCACGGCGTCCATCAGCAGGTAGGTCAGCTCGTTTGTCGCGTCCTTGCCATCGCGGGTCTGGCCGCCCACGCACATATTGACAAATGGCTGGTAGCCGGCGAAGAATTTGGAGCTGCCTTCGGAGGTGATCCACATCATCTCGCTCATCTTGATGAGCATGCAGCCTGCGAGATCAAAAGCCTCGTATGGGGTCAGGCGGCCGCTTTCAATATCCGCCNTGTAAAATGGATACATGTACTGATCGACGCGNCCAATTGACATGCCGGTCTGGTTCTCCTCCACCACAAGCAGGGATTCGACAGTCCATACGGCCTGGATNGCCTCATGGAATGTCCGCGGGGCATGGGCGGGCACGCGGGCGTTTACTTCCGCAATGCGCTCCAGCTCGCGCCTGCGAACAGGATCGCTTTCCTGCCTGGCGAGGCTTGCGGCGTATTCCGAAAGCCTTCTGGCGTAAATCATTACGCCTTCTGTGGTTTCCACGACAGACTTGTAAAAATAGATCCTGTCCAGATCCTCTGGCCTCGAGTAATCAAGCTCGGCAAGGCGCTCTCTTGCCTCNCGCTGGATATCCAGCATGCCCTTNTTCATGAGGATGACATCATAGCCAGGGTTGGAATCGCCGCCGCCGTTCAGGGCATGGTAGGAGCAGTCCGACACAAATGATTCGCCGGAAAGCTCCCANAGGCCGGCCTCGCGATATTGCGCCTCGCAATACTCATCCACAGACCGGCCCTGCCAGTAGGGNAANATCTCCTCGCGCAGAATCTTCTNGTCCTCTTCGCTCACATAAAACGGATCCTGNGGCCTGTCGCCAATCGTATCCAGCTCATCCCTGAGCCAGCGCCAGGAAATGTCCGGCGAAAATGCNCCAGCGCGGGGCGCGCCATTGGGAGCGCCCACAATCAGCTCATGATCCTGAATNACNAGCGGAGCTGTCTCGCAGCAGCGCCTGAATGCGAGCGCGCGCAGAAGAATGCGCGGCAGGCCCGGATTTTCCCGATCCAGCCTTGTAATGATTCTGGCGCGATGGATTGTGATCGCCGGCCGCTGCATGAGATAGTTCAGCTTGAGATTCTTGTGCCTGGCAGTCGGGCCATCGGGTATNTTGTAGGGNCGGTTTTCCTGGNTTGCATTCAAAAGCGCCTGACTCATGATNTCCTCGCCTGCATGAAGGTTGATGTGTTACAGCTGGCCGCGATAGGCGTCTGCAGAAAGCAGCCTCTCAGCCTCGGATGGATCGTCCGGCGCAATGCGAACCAGCCAGCCTTCCCCATAGCAATCGGCGTTGACGGTTTCAGGGGCGTCCTCCAGCGCGCCNTTTACGGCAATGACCCGGCCTGCCACCGGCATATAAAGGGAATTGACCGATTTGACTGATTCGATGCCGCCAAACTCGGCATGAGCAGGCAGGGATTTGCCTTCCGCAGGCAAATCCACATACGCGACCTCCCCAAGCTGGTCCTGGGCGTAATCGCTTATGCCCGCCACCCAGGAATCTCCGTCTTTCCTGATCCAGACATGCTCTGGAGTATAGCGGCGGTCATCCGGCAAATTCAGTTCGGAAATGTCCTTCATCTAGTTTGCCCCTTTTTTGATATTGCGAGCCGCTTCGCCAATGCCCTCAGCCAGGGTTGGATGGGCGTGAATGACATGGGCGAGATCTTCGGCCCTGAGCGAAGCGCTGATTGCCAGCGTGGCCTCGGCGAGAATATCCGACGCATGCGCGCCCATGATCTGAATGCCCAGAATGCGGCCTGTGTCGGCATTGGCGATAATCTTGAAAAAACCTGGCAATGCTCCCATTGCCTGGGCCTTGCCCAGTTCCCGCATCTGCGCTACGCCGCATGCGACTGGCTCTCCGGCNGCCCTNGCCTGCGCCTCGGAGAGGCCAACGCAGCCGATTTCAGGCTCGGTGAAGATCGCGGAAGGCACGGCGCCATAATCCATGCGGCCATCGCCGCCAGTCAGCCCCTCNATTATNGTCATGCCTTCCATTGCGGCTACGTGTGCCAGCATGANATGGGACGGCCCCAGAATGTCGCCAGCCGCGTATATGCCTGGCACGTTTGTCTCAAGCCTGTCGTTGACCTGAATCCAGCCGCGCCTGTCGGTTGCAATGCCTGCCTGCTCCAGGCCCAGGCCAGAAACCGCAGGCGCGCGNCCGACTGTTACAAATATCATGTCAGCTTCAAGCGTCTGCGGACTTGCGGCCTTGTCCGCATCCACAAACGGGGACGGCCCGGCCTCTCCGGTAACCGCGCCGTTTTCAACGCGATAGCCGGCAAGGGTCGCGCCAGTGAGCATCCTGATTTTACGCTTGCGCATTTCCCTTGCGAGCAATGTGCTGACATCCGTGTCAACCGAGGGCATTGGCAAGAGCCTGTCCTGGCCTTCGACAATCGTAACTTCGCAGCCAAAATCGCGAAAAATGCACGCAAGCTCGCAGCCNATCACGCCGCCGCCGACAATGATCAGTCTTTTCGGATAAGCTTCAAGCTCAAGCGCGTCAGAGCTGTCAAGAATGAATTCATGATCGAATGGCAGCCCNGGCAATTCCAGTTCACGCGAGCCAGGNGCAAGCAAAATNATATCCGCATCCAGCTCGGTCACGGCCTCGCCGGANGCAATACGGATTTTGCGCGGCCCAGCCAGGGAGGCGTCGCCATGCATAAGCCGCACGCCAAGGTTTGCGCAGGTCTTTTGCAGACCGCCGGTCAGGGTGGAGATCACAGTTTTCATGCGCCCGAGCACGGCGCCGGGATCAATTTCAGGACCGGCGCAGCCTCTTACGCCAAATTCCGCCATGCGCCTTGCCATGATGAGCGCGTCGCCGCTGGCGCGCATTGTCTTTGTGGGTATGCAGCCATGATTCAGGCATGTGCCGCCCAAATGGGCCTTTTCAATGAGAGTCACTTTGAGGCCGCGCTTCGCGGCCTCAAACGCCGCGGTGTAGCCGGCCGGGCCGCCGCCAACAATTGCCAAATTCATGGACGCTCCTGTCGTTGCCATTCAGGACGCCATAGGCGCCTACTCATCCGTGCATTCCAGTTCAAGGTTGTAGGTAACAGGAAACGCCGCCTCCAGGGAAGCCGAAACAAGGCAGCCGTGGCGCATCACCTTGGCGACCCTGTCAAACACTTCCTCGTAGGCCGAATCCATGCGCACAATCACATTGAGCGCTATGCCAAGTATGCGGCCCTGGCCCTTGTCATTGGAGCCAGCCCTGACTTGCGCGGAGGCATCTATTGAATCGTATCTGGCTCCGCGCGCTTCAAGCGCCTTGTCAAGAGCCGCCACATAGCAATACAGAACCGAGGCGCCAAGCAGCTTCTTGGCTGCGCCTGGGCGCTCGTCTTCGGGAACGGAATCAATATCAACATGAATTCTGCCAAGCGCGCGGCTTTCCAGATCCAGATCAATTACGGGGCCCTTGCGAACAAGCCTGACTGCTGCTTCCTGTGCCATGCTGCTTCCTTTTTCTGATTGTTCCATGCAAGCCATAAAGCATGATTTATGCCAACCACAAATTCAGGGCCCTGGCAAGCCCGAGTCGGCCGTGGCACGGCATTTGCCAGAAAATGCCAGAGCCAGTATAGCAGCAAACATGTCAGGCCGGATAAAAAAGGGCTGCGCTGGCAGAAGAAAAAATAGCGACATTTTTGTCGCCCAATATGACAATCTAGTCAGGATGTGCAGACATGACGCCATTTGGAGCAGAGAAGGACGGCGATCAGATAAGGCTGCGCCTCAGAAAGCTGCTGGATCGCCTGCCAGCCCTTGTTTACCGCTGCCGGATTGAAGAAAATTTTAATTATGTGCTTGAATACGCAAGCAGGGGCAGTCTGGAGCTGATCGGCGTGCCTCCGGAGGAGCTTGTCGAGGCAGGCGTCAATATCATCGAAAGGATGACGCATCCGGCCGATCTGGAAAGCCAGAAGCGCGCTGTGCGCGACAGTGTTGTCGCGCATGAGCCGTGGCAGATCATGTACCGCATCCAGCTCAGGTCAGGCGAGCTGAAATGGCTTTGGGACCAGGGCGAGGCCGTTTACGACGAAACAGGCGCGCCGGTTTATCTGGAAGGTCTGCTGATGAATGTGAGCGAGCAGAAGTTTCTCGAAATCAGCCTCCAGGAAGAAAACAGGCAGTTGCGGCAAAAACTGGAAAACAGCGCCAGCCTCGGGGCGATCATCGGAAAAAGCGCTGCCATGCGCGAAGTGTATAGCATGATTATCAAGGCGGCCGCGACAGACACCAATGTGATCATTTTGGGCGAAACAGGCAGCGGCAAGGACATGGTCGCCAGGGAGATTCACAACTACAGCGGCCGCAAGGGCGCGTATGTGCCTGTAAATTGCGGAGCAATCCCCGAAAACCTTCTGGAAAGCGAATTCTTCGGCCATACGCGCGGGGCGTTCACCGGCGCTTCGGAAAGCAAGGAAGGCCTTGTTGGCGCCGCGCACAATGGCACGTTGTTTCTGGACGAGATCGGGGAATTGCCGCTGAATCTGCAGGTCAAGTTTTTACGCGTGCTGGAAAGCAAAACCTACACGCCCCTTGGCAGCCGCGCGCCCAAAACCTCCAGATTCAGGCTTGTCGCAGCCACGAACCGCGATCTGGCCAAAATGGTGCGGGACAAGACCCTGCGCGCAGACCTTTATTACCGCATCAATGTCCTGACCATTCATGTGCCGCCGCTGCGGGAAAGGGCCGAGGACATTCCCCTGCTTGTCGAGGCGTGGCAGGAGCGCAATGGCATTGACCTGAACCTGCCGCATAGCGTCCGCGTGGCCATGTCCCATTATCCCTGGCCTGGCAATGTCCGCGAATTGCACAATTTTCTGGATCGCTACGCTGTTTTCGGCCAGGCCGTCGCCAGGCAGCTTGGCCATCAGGACATCGCGCCACAGGCCCAGGGCCAGGATGGTATGACGCTTGAGGAAGCCACAAGGGAGCTGGAAAGGAGCCTGATTCTGAAAACGCTGGACCAGCATCGCTGGCACAGGGGCAAAACAGCGACTGCCCTTGGACTCAATCTGCGCACCCTGCAGCGCAAAATGAAGAGCCTTGGCATTGCCTGAGGCCAGGCATTCCGGATCCAGCCGGAATGCCTGGATTTCCGGTCATGCGCAGTCGTGCTTGTCCCACGGCTCGCGGTTGTTGCGTTCAATCACGGATTCCATCCTGGCCAGGGCTTCCTGGAGCTTGATGATCTCGTTGAGCTTGAGATTCGGATCCTTGAGCACCTGATACAGCACTGCGGCCTCGCAATCCGGCCCGATTGGCATATCTGCGATTGTGG
>JAAUYW010000044.1 GCA_014804915.1 Desulfovibrio sp.
AAGACGCAGGGTCGGACGCGGCACAGGCTCCGGCCTGGGCGGCACATCCGGACGCGGCCACAAGGGCCAGAATGCGCGCTCGGGCGGAGGCGTGAGGCCGGGCTTTGAAGGCGGTCAGATGCCGCTTCAGCGGAGGCTGCCAAAACACGGTTTCAAAAACGCCAGATTCAAGGTCACATATCAGCCTGTTGACCTGGATGCCCTGCAGGAAGCCTTTCCTGGCAAGACAGAAATCAGCCTTGAAGACATTTACAGGCGCGGACTTGCGCACCACAAGGAACTGGTGAAAATACTCGGCCGCGGGGATGTGGCGAACGCGCTCAATGTCGAGGCGCACCGCTTCAGCCGGTCGGCTGCAGAAAAAATTATCGCGGCAGGCGGAAAAGTGACGGAACTTCTGGGCGACGGGCTGGAAGTGACAGCCGAAGCGGCCAGCTAGAGGCGTACGGACGAAGGCGGAGAGCTAAATGGCGGCAGGCGCGACAAACAAAATGGAAGCCCAGGCAACCCTGGCAAAGCGGCTGGGCTGGACGTTCCTGATTCTCTGTTGTTATAGAATCGGCGTTCACGTGCCCATCCCGGGCGTGGATGCGGCGGCTCTGGCCTCCTTTTTCGAGACCATGCAGGGAACACTGTTCAGCCTGTTTGACATGTTCTCCGGCGGCGGACTTTCCAATGTTTCGGTATTTGCCCTGGGAGTGATGCCATATATCTCGGCCTCGATCATCATGCAGCTTCTGCAGGTGATAAGTCCGGATATCAAGCGCATGGCCAGGGAGGAAGGCCAGGCGGGAAGACGCAAGATAACGCAATACACGCGGTATCTTACGGTGGCAATCACCCTTGTGCAGGGTCTTGGCGTGGCGATTGGGCTCGAGAACATGACAAGTCCTACAGGAACGCCAGTAGTGCTGCACCCTGGCTGGGAATTCCGGCTGGTGACCATGATCACCTTTACAGCAGGATCAGTGCTTGTGATGTGGCTTGGAGAGCAGATCACGGAGCGGGGCATTGGCAACGGCATATCGCTGATCATCTTCTGCGGCATCGTAGTCGGAATCCCGAGGGGCATCATCCAGTCCTATGCGCTGATCGAAGCGGGAGACATGAGTATTTTCATGGCAATTCTCCTGCTTGTCTTCATGGCGGCTGTCACAGTGTTCATCGTATTCGTGGAGCGGGCGCAAAGACGCATTCCAATAAGCTATGCCAAGCGGCAGGTGGGAAGGAAAATGTTCGGGGGGCAGAATTCGCATTTGCCCCTGCGACTGAATACAGCGGGCGTCATTCCGCCGATATTCGCATCCTCCCTGCTGCTCTTCCCTGCCACAGTCGGACAGTTCTCAGGCAACGAATATGTGCGCCAGCTTGCCGACCTGTTTTCTCCCAATGGCATTCTGTACAATATCCTCTATGTGGGGCTAATGTTCTTTTTCTGCTATTTCTATACAGCGATCATTTTTGATCCAAAGGACATGGCGGAGAATCTGAAAAAAGCCGCAGGCTTTATTCCGGGCATAAGTCCTGGCAAAAAAACCGAGGAATATATTGATACGGTATTGTCGAGGCTCACATTTTCAGGCGCTATCTACATCTCCCTGGTCTGCCTGATGCCGATGCTGCTGATCAGCAAATTCAATGTGCCTTTCTACTTCGGCGGCACAAGCCTGCTGATTCTTGTCGGCGTGGCCATGGACTTCATGAACGAGGTGGAATCGCACATGATCTCGAGCCAGTATCAGGGGCTGATGCAAAAAGCGCGGAAATCGGGCAAGGCATGAAAAAGTATCGGGGCGCGTTCATAAAAAATGAACGCGAAATCGAATGCATGGCCAGAGCCAACAACATGGTCGCCAATATCCTGGAAGCTGCGGCCAAAATCATCAGGCCCGGCGCGACAACTGCCCAGATTGAGGAGCTGGCCAGGGACATGTGCTCGGATTACAAGGTCAAGCCCGCGTTTCTCGGCTACCAGGATTATCCATATGCAACCTGCTGCTCGGTAAACGAGCAGGTTGTGCATGGTTTTCCGAACAGCTCGCCATTACGGGAGGGCGATATAGTCTCATTTGACATGGGCGTGGAATTCGGGGGCTTCGTGGGCGACGCCGCTCGCACATACGCAGTTGGCGAAATTTCGGATGAGGCGCGCCGGCTGATGCGGGTTACAGANGAAGCCCTGTACAAGGGCATTGAGCAGGCAGTGAGCGGCAATGATGTNTACGCTATTGGCGCCGCTGTGCAAAAGCATGTGGAAGCGGCAGGCTTCAATGTAGTGAGACGNTTTGTAGGACATGGCGTCGGCGCGCGCATGCACGAAAAGCCGGAAGTGCCCAATTTCAAGCCCGCAACGGCCGGAATGCCACTGCATAACGGNATGGTGATCGCGATTGAGCCAATGGTCACAGCCGGGAGCCCGGATGTGCAGATTCTGGCGGACAAATGGACTGCCATAACCAGGGATCACAAACTGGCAGCCCATTTTGAGCACAGCGTGGCAATTACGCCAAATGGGCCAAGGATATTGAGCATACCGGACAGCGGGCTGAACAGGCAAACATGGGCCGCTTGACAGCAAGCCAAAGCCCACATAAATAAAAAAGATTCACTACCAAGAATATGGCGTCATGACGCCAAAGCGGAGCAAGCAATGAAAGTGCGGCCATCAGTGAAAAAGATATGCCCCAAATGCAAGGTAATCAGGCGCAAGGGGGTGCTGAGGGTAATATGTGAAGCGAACCCCAGGCACAAGCAGCGCCAGGGATAACAGGAGCGAAGAATGGCGAGAATCGCTGGCGTTGATCTGCCGCGCGGCAAGCGCGTGGATNTTGCCTTGACGTATATTTACGGTGTGGGCCGGAATACGGCGCTGAAAATCCTGGATGCCACAGGCGTCAACTGGGANAGNAATGTGGATGATCTCACNACTGAAGAGGTGAATGAAATCCGCAAGGAGCTCGAGCAGAATTACAAGGTCGAAGGCGATTTGCGGCGCGAAGTGTCGAGCAATATCAAACGCCTGATGGATATTGGCTGCTACCGCGGTCTGAGGCATCGCCGCGGCCTGCCTGTAAATGGGCAGCGGACGCATACCAACGCGCGCACCCGCAAGGGGCCGCGGCGCGGCGCTGTAGGCAAGAAAAAATAGTCCAAGAGGTANATAATGGCGAAACCCAGGAAAGCGGTCAAGAAAAAGGAAAAGAAGAATATCCCGCTTGGCATTGCGCACATCCAGGCATCGTTCAACAATACGATAATCACTTTTACAGACACGCGCGGCAACGCGGTGTCCTGGGCATCTGCCGGACANAGCGGCTTCAAGGGGTCGCGCAAATCCACGCCTTTTGCCGCNCAGGTGGCAGCTGAAACNGCGGCGCGCAAGGCGCAGGAAAACGGGATGCGCACNGTCGGCGTATATGTGAAAGGNCCAGGTTCNGGGCGCGANGCAGCCATGCGCGCGATTGCGACATCCGGNTTCCGGATTGCCTTCATTCGCGACATCACGCCAATTCCCCATAATGGCTGCCGNCCNCCGAAGCGGCGGCGCGTCTAGGCCCGAGCGGATTACAGATCTCTGAAGGAAGTAGAAATGGCGAAATACACAGATGCCAAATGCCGTCTTTGCCGCNGGGAAGGCTGCAAGNTATATTTGAAAGGCGAGCGCTGCTTTACNCAAAAGTGCTCCTGGGAGCGGCGTCCATATCCGCCAGGGCAGCACGGCCGGGCTCGCAAGANAATCAGCGAATATGCCGTGCAGCTCAGGGAAAAGCAGAAAGCAAGGCGCGCATACGGAGTGCTGGAAAAGCAGTTCCGCGGCTATTTTGAAAAAGCGGATCAGGCAAGGGGCGTCACAGGCACGAATTTGCTGGTAAGCCTNGAAAGACGGNTGGACAATGTGGTCTATCGCCTTGGCTTTGCCAATTCCCGCGATCAGGCCAGACAACTGGTGCGGCATGGGCTGTTCACACTCAATGGGCACAAGGTGGATATNCCCTCGCTGGAAGTGAGCGTTGGCGATGTGATCGCAGTGCCGGAAAAAAACCGCAAGGTGCCCGTGCTTGCGGCAGCCGCGGAATCGATTGGCCGGCGCGGATTGCCAGCGTGGCTAGAGATGGATCCGGCTGCTTTCAAGGGCACAGTGAAAGCGCTGCCGCAGCGCGATGATATCAACTTCGACGTGAACGAGCAGCTGATAGTCGAACTCTATTCCAAATAAGCGGGGAGGGCCGGATGCTAATCAAACAGGGCGATCGTTTGATCAATGCCCGCAACTGGTCCGAGCTGGTCAAACCGGAGCAAATCCTGTGCGAGGACGGGGACAGCGAAGGCACGTATGCGCGCTTCATCTGCCAGCCGCTTGAGCGAGGCTATGGTACAACAATAGGCAACGCAATGCGNCGCGTNCTGCTTGCGTCGCTGCAGGGGGCNGCTTTTGTTTCTGTAAAGATCAGCGGCGTNCCGCATGANTTTGACACAATTCACGGCGTGCTGGAGGATGTGACCGATATNATCCTCAATCTCAAGCAGGTGCGGATGCGCCTGGATACCGAAGACCCGCAGCGCCTCACCCTGAAGGNCGATAAAAAGGGCGAGGTGAAAGCCTCCGATATCCAGACCAACCAGCATGTGACGGTATTGAATCCCGATTTGCACATAGCGACGCTGACCGAGGATGTGCCGCTCGAGATGGAGCTTGAAGTGCGGATGGGCAAAGGTTACATGCCCAAGGAAATGCACGAGGGCCTTGACGAGGAAATCGGGCTGATCACACTGGATTCCAGCTTTTCGCCCGTGCGCAAGGTGGCATATACAGTCGAAAACGCCCGAGTGGGCCAGATGACAAACTATGACAAGCTCATACTTGANGTCTGGACAGACGGATCAATCACGCCNGAAGANGCNGTAGCGTTCAGCGCCAAGATCATCAAGGATCAAATCTCCGTGTTCATCAATTTCGACGAGCAGGTNTCAGACGATACTGGCGCAAGCGGGCATGACATAGGCGAATTCAATGAGAATATGCTCAAAAGCATAGACGAGCTTGAGCTTTCGGTGCGCGCGACCAACTGCCTGCGCAGCGCCAATATTTCCACAGTCGGAGAGCTGGTGCAAAAAACGGAAGCCGACATGCTGCGCACCAAAAATTTTGGACGCAAATCTCTTGATGAGATCAAGAGCGTGCTCGTGAGCATGGGGCTTGATTTTGGAATGAAGGAAGAGGGATTCGAGAAAAAATTGCAGGAATGGAAAAGGAAGCAACAAAATGAGGCATAGCAATTCCGGAGGAAAATTCTCGCGGTCCCCGGCTCACCGCAAGGCGCTGTTCATGAACCTGGCCAAAGCGCTGCTTCAGCATGGCCGGATAGTTACAACCGAAGCGAAAGCCAAGGATCTGCGCGGCATTATTGAGCCCCTGATCACGCTCGCAAAACGCAACGATCTCCACTCGCGCCGCCTGGCGTACAAGCATTTGAATGACCACAAGATTGTAAAATACCTGTTTGATGAAATAGGGCCGCTTTTCATGGAAACCCCGGGCGGCTACACGCGCGTGCTGAAGCTTGCAAAGCATCGCAAGGGCGATAACGCGCCAATGGCCATCATCGAATTCACGCGCAAAAAAGGAGAGGCGCCAGAGGCCACGCCCGAAAAGAAGCGCCATGAGATGTCCGCGCCAGCAACTCCGGCTGGAGACGCAAAGCCAGCAGAGCCTCAAACCAGCACAGAGGCCAAAGCGGAAGCCGCGGCTCCCGCTCCTGAAGCGGCCCAGCCAACGCAGGCGGAAAGTCCAGGACAGGAAACCACAAAAGCATAACCATGAGAAGCAGGCCGGCTGGCCTGCTTCCGGTTTAACCGTCCAGCAAACAAGTGCCGAAGATTACCCTGCGCCGCTTTCGCCGCCCTGTTCCGCGCCTGGCTTCTGGGAGACAGCCTTTGGGCGCACTTTGCGCGTCATCAGGCGGATATAAATAAATTCAGAGGGCTTTAGCCCACGCGGCACTGCGGAGAGAGGAAATTCGGCGCGTCCCATATTTCTGTGGCCTCCAGCGCTGCCAACATCATGAAAACAGGCATCCGCAAAGCGGCCAATATCGCGGCTGCCATCACCGCGAAACACAACGATCACAGTCTGCTCGACAATGCCGCTGACCGCAATCCATTTCAGGCCATGCACCTTTGTAAAAAAATCCGCGACTGCGACAAGCAAGTCAGCTGACTTTATCTCATTCAGCTGCGCATAGGCTCCGCCGCCACTGCAATCAACAAGATTTCGGAATGCGCGCGAAAAATAGGGCAGCCAGGAGCGCAGATACTCGCTGCGACTGATTCTCCGCAACAGATTGTTATCGGCATACTGCGATAGCCATTGATAGGCCTTGAGATCCTGCTCGCCGCCAGAACGCTCAAAGGTCGCCGTATCAGTGCGGATGCCATAGAGAAGCGCCGTAGCCAGCAACGCCCCAGGCCGCTCGCGCAAGCCGCGCAGCATCTGCGCCATCATGCTGCTGGTCGCGCCAAATTCGGGCTGGATATCGCAGTATGCGTCAGCCTCGGCAAGATAGGGACCAATCTCGGTAAGCGGATGATGATCAATAATCAGGTTGAACAGCAATTCGCCAAAGGCCGGATTATGCGCAGGCTGGGAATCCACCATTGCGAAAGCATCATACAGGGCGGCTTTTTCCGGTTGCCAGAACTTTGCCGGAATGCGCAAATAGCGAATCATGGCCAGATTGTCGGGCCTGGTCACCTCGTTGATGCGCATGATATCAATTCCGCGCGCCCACTTGTGCAGCAAGCGCTTGAGCGCAACCGCGGATGCAAGCGCATCTGGATCAGCATTGATAATAATGCACCAGCGCCAGTCAGCTGGCTGACTCTGGCGCCAGGCCCTGAAGGCCTGCAATTGACTTGCCGAAATAGTCATGGACGACTATCTTGCCACAACTTTTGCATGACTGGAAGAGGGCAAGCTGGCATCATCCCGCCAGAGGCCGCAGGGCAGGCCATAAAGGAAGCGACATTAGCCGGCATTTTGAATTAGCCGCTCTTCTTTCCAGCCATGCTCCCTGGCTGCCTCGGCTGTTTTCGCGCCGCCCAGCACACAGATATCGCCTGACTGGGCAAATGCATCAAGATTATCCGCAAAATTCGCAAAATCCGAGGCAGTAGCCGAGAGCATCTGCTCCCGCGTAGCCTGCCGCATTTCCGGAGTGCTGCCAGCCAGATGCCAGGCCAGGGCCTTCGCTCCCCTGGCATCAGGAAGGAGATAAGTATCAGTCGCGCCCACAGCGCCCACAATCGCCTGTTCAATCTGGGCGCGCGAAGGCGGCGATTTTCGCAGCCACTCTGCCAGGCCGTCATACACGCCCAGGGTGCGATCCACATTCGGATCGCGATAGGACGTGCAAACCAGGGTGCCGCTCACGCGCTCCAGACTGCAAAACGCCCCATACGCGCCCCCTGCTACGCGCACATCCTCCCAGAGCCTGCCCATGCGCAGCCAGCGCACAATGACATTCGCGGCTCCGGAAAAAACATAGCCAAGATCATAGAGATTGGCGCCCTTGCCAACGTAGTTGACCTGGCCATCCGTGACAAAGGCCTCACGAGGAGCAAGCTTCAGGGCCGGATAAAGTGCAATGGCCACGCCATCAGAGGGCGCTGCCTTTTGCGGAAGCGCGTTGAATAGCGAAGTCGCAGCCTGGCTCAGGCCGGAAAGCTGCTTTTGCTCGGCAACGCAGGAAAAGATTGCTTTTTCGCTGTGAATTAGCAACTCGCGCAACAGGGCAAAATCAGCCAGAACAGCGTCTGGCTCCTTTTCCAGGCGCCCGGCAAAACCGCGCATATATTCCAGCTGGCTGATGCCTGTCATTTTTTCGGCCAGGGCTGCGTCGCCTGTAAAATGCGAGCTTATGCGCAAACCAACCGCGCTGTGGCCGGCTGTCTGCAAGGCCTGTTCAAGCCTGGCCCGGGCCTCCATGCCCATCAGCGCGAGACGGCTTGCCAGGACACCGGAATCCTTTTGCGGCTCCAGCAGAATTTCGTTGAAAAGGCCAAAAAGATCGGGAATTTTATCATACACCGCCTTGCCGCTCACTGCGAGAAAGCAAAAAGGCTCCCGGGAGCCCAGCTTCGCGCCTGTGAGAATGCTGGCGCCAAGACCGCCAGTCGTGGCCGCGATCTTCATGCCCAGGCTGGCATAATCCGCCCTGGCTGTGCCGCATTCAGTCAGCGAGCGGGCAAACAGCGGCATCAGGGGAAGCAGGCGCTCCGGAATTTCCGCAACCGGGAGCAGGACTGTGCAATAGGCCACGCCCCTGGTTGGCAGGTCGTGAACCAGATATGTGCGCGAATCTTCTACCCTGGTTTCAGTGGGTATGGGCGGCCTGGTTTTGGGCAGATCCTTGACGCCAAGGGCCGGAATGCGGGCCAGATCTTCTGGAGAATCCGGAGCCAGCTTCGCGTCCTGCATGCGCCTTGTGGCTTCCACTGTCTCCTGGCGCGCGCCAGAACCCATTTGCGCCTGAATTTCGGCAAGGCGCCCTGTTTCGGCCTCGGCGCGAATCTGGCCCAGAGCGGCATCCGGCAGGAGAAGCACTCGCGTATAGGGGCTGTCAATAAAATATCGGGCAAGCGTTTCCTCAAAAACTTTCACGCCTTTTGCCAGATCGGCCTTGATGTCCGCTATCGGCTTTTCCCAGGCCAGCTGGTCCAGCGGGTTTGCGCCATAAAGCCAGCTGGAAAGGGCAAGCACCATTGCTGCCAGCCCGCGCGGAAACCTGCCAGAATTATCCTCCCTGTAAGCAAATTCCACAGAATTGACAGCAGCCGCGATTGCCTCCGCAGGGATGCCCTTTTGCGCAAGATTCCTGAGCGTTTGCAAAACCAGATCTTCCACCCTGCCTGCGTCAGCCTGCCTGATGCCCTTGAGCCCTGTGGAATAGTACATCTGGCGCAAATTGGTCTCAAGCCCGCAGCCGGTGGTATCCTCGCCAAGGCCGGATTCCATCAGGGCGCGGCGCAGCGGCGAGCCTGGCAATCCCTCCAGAATGTGCTCCAGCATTTCCAGCTGGATCGCTTCGCGTACGCTCTCCATTGGCGGAAACAGCCAGTTGATGGTCAGATAGGCGCGGTTTTCGCCTGGGCCGGCCGCATACGGCTTTTCAATATAGACATTTTTACCAGGCAGCTTCTGAATGGCGATTTCCGGAAGGTTCGAAACCGTGCCATAAGAGCTGATCTCCTGGTCAATCAGCTCCAGGCGTTTGTCTTCGGGATCGTCGCCCCAGAAAAAGAAGCGGGCATTGCCTGGCTGATAATAGCGGGCATGAAAATCGCGGAACGCCTGGTAGGTCAAATCCGGAATGCATTCCGGATTGCCGCCAGAATCCAGGCTGTAGAGATTGTCCGGAAAAACGGCCTGCTGGCTCTGCTCGCCGAGAACCGAATCCGGCGAGGAATAAACGCCCTTCATTTCATTATAGACTACGCCCTTGAAAGTCCAGGGACCGTCCGCTGTTTCAGCGTCAATATGCCAGCCCTCCTGCCAGAATGTCGCCTCTGCCAGCAGGGGATGGAAAACAGCATCCAGATAGACGTCCATGAGATTATAAAAATCCTGGAGATTGGCGCTGGCAACAGGATAGCAGGTTTTGTCCGGAAATGTGAAGGCATTGAGAAAAGTCTGAAGCGAGCCCTTGAGCAATTCCGCAAAGGGCTCCTTGAGGGGATATTTCTCCGAGCCGGCCAGCACCGAATGTTCAAGGATATGCGAAACGCCAGTAGAATCGGTTGGGGGCGTGTAAAAACTGACGCCAAAGCACTTGTTTTCATCCTGATTGACAATGGAAAGCAGCTGCGCGCCGGTTTTGACATGGCGCCAGAGCCGGACCATGCCGCCAGTTTCGGAAAGCTCCCGCTCTTCAAGAAGCTCAAAGCCATGCTTGATCATGTTTAACCCCAGGTTTCAAAATTGCGGGGCCGGACACGGCAGCCGCAGCGTTTATTGCCGGCAACTTTCAGGATTTCCGGCTTGAGAGCCCTAGCCAGCGATGCAGGTTATCCCTTTTTGCCGCATTTGTCATTTATTGGCCACGTCGCAAAACAAAGCTTAAGGCACGAATTTTGCTTAAAATCTTGCGCAAAGAGAGCACACATTGCCAGCAGCCGGCATATTACCAGGAGGATAACATGAATTCATCACTATATATTGGCGCAACCGGCATGAAAGGCCTTTCGGAAGGCATGCAGGTTACGTCAAACAATCTGGCAAATGTCAGCACCATTGGCTACAAGCGCCAGGACATACTGTTTTCGGACATGCTGTCCCAGACCCAGGCCACAAATGGCAACTGGTGGAACGCGCAGGAGGATTCGCGCGTCGCAGTGGGGCAGGTGGGCCAGGGCCTGCAAGTGGAGGCCATCCGCACCATTCACACAAGTGGCGCGCTGGAATCAACGAACTCAATGACTGACCTTGCCATCAGCGGCAAGGGTTTTTTCCAGGTCAGCGATGACAGCG
>JAAUYW010000045.1 GCA_014804915.1 Desulfovibrio sp.
GATCTGAATCCAATAGAGAAGATGTGGAACTAGGTAAAGCAGATATTGCGAGGTATAAAACCCCGCAGCCGCCAGCAACTGGATGAGGCAATTGGAAAGGCGCTGGAGATGGTCAGCCCGGCCGATGCGAAAGGCTGGTTCGAATCGTGTGGCTATGTATAAAATTAAAATCAAAATGCTCTAGATTAAGACTTAGCGAATACCTTTCCCTACACAACCACCAGCCGCTTATCCATGTATTCCTGCAAATCATCTCTGCGGTAGCGGATGCATCTTTTGGCTACCCGGAGGTAGGGAGGCCCCATTCTCCGGGATCGCCAGCACTGGAGAGTCTTTTTGGCAACTCCCATGAAAATCGCCGCCTCAGTTTCATCCATGACATATGGCTCTATAGATTTGTCGGAACGCTTGTCCATGTCTGTTCTCCCTTGTTCTCTGTATTAGGGCAGAACATAGCATATTTTTCTTAAATGTCATGTTATTTCAATGAGTTGTATAAAAAGCGGTAATAGTCTGTAAAAGTCTGTAAAAAGCAAAATCAGGAAAAATTTTTCACTTTTCTTCATCCTTTTTGGCCAGGCTGTTGGCCACATTTGTCGCATTGCGCAGATGCTCGTTTGTGAGATGGACATAGCGCTGGGTCATGGCAGGACTGCCGTGGGTGAGAAGAGCCTGGAGCGTATAGAGATCGACGCCGTTTGACGAGAGCGTTGATGCGAATACGTGGCGCAGGCCGTGCATGGGGCGGAAGTTCTTTTTGTGTGAATAGATTAGACTGAAAGGAAAGGGGCGCGACAGGAAGGTTTTCGTATAGCTGCTTTCCTGATTACTGGAGCGGGAAGGATCAGGACAAGTCAGGCATGGCGCATCGTGAAAAGGGTGTCAAAACAGATGCCCAAAGCCTCCTGATTGATATGGCGCTTGGCTACATAATATTTTAATTCGCGTAAAATAAACTCATCCAGTTGCGCAGGATTGACGTCAATTAGAAATAGTCCGAAAGCCAAGGCAGTCAAAATGGGAATTTTCAAGGCTATGGGGTTTTCTTTTGCCTGGGGAGTCGGGAAAGAGACAAGATTGCGGCATAGACGAAACACGATTATTCCTGCTATCTTTCCCCTGGAAATCCCGTCATCAAAATTTCTTCGGTGATCCAGGATTTCCATATCCATTTTGGCATCAACCATGGCATTACAGAAACCAATGCCTGACACCATAAAATCGCGTGCGGTCAAGCAGTGCTTCCGTGCGATGATGGATAGCAGATTCAGGTATTCTACATACGCTCTTGCGCAACTCTCTTTATCCAAAATTGCTGTCATTAAAAATCGTCCTTGCCGACATCGCAGAATTTCTCCCAGTCCGCATTAAGCGCTTCATTGTTATCAAGGATTCGCATAAAGTCCTGGGGAGTCTTTATGCCCTTGTTCATGCCGTGAGGCGTTTTCACCTTATTGCTGAATAGCTCTCCTATCCTGGTTGCCGACTTTTGCAAAAGCTCAGGATTGGCCAATAGGTCTCCAGCATTCAAGCATGCTTCAGTGTGTTCGCACGAGTCTTTCATGGATTACCCCGCTGCTGGCAGGAGTTAAATATTCTTACACGCCATACCTTATAGCAGTCCCTGGTACGCTTAAATACCATCTGCCGCCTTGCGTTTCAACTGCCCTTTTCCGCTATTGTCGAAAAATAGCGGATACGCCTGTCGGGGACTATATATTTTTCCTTCTTTTCTCCAAGCCGGTTGGCGATATTGGCGGCATTGCGCAGATGTTCGTTGGTCAAATGGGCGTATCTCTGGGTCATGGCCGGGCTGCCGTGGGTGAGTAGGGCCTGCAAAGTGTAAAGATCCACTCCGTTGGAAGCGAGTGTTGATGCGAATACATGGCGCAGGCCGTGTATGGGACGGAAATCCTTGAGGCCGGCCTTGTCGCGGACGCGCCGGGCCATGCGTGTGATGCCTTCCCTGTGGCCGGAGAAACGGCCTGGGAAGATATATTCAGTGTCGTGCGGAAGTTAGAGGATGATTTCCATGGCCACATCATTTAAAGGAAGGATGGCCGTCTTGCCGTTTTTGCCGTTTTCGCCGCGCAGGGCGATAAGGCCACGCTCGATATCGATATCCTCCCAGCGCAGGGCCAGTATCGCCGACTTTCGCATTCCGGTGGCCAGAGCCAGGCGCAGGATAGCAGCTCCTACCTGGTCGGGTTCATCGTCAAGGGCTTTCAGGTAGGCGCCCAGCTGCGAGCCCGTCATGGTTTCTGTCTTCTTGTTGTCCACGGATGGCATATCGAAGAGCAGGTTTTCAGGCATCCTGCAAAGGCCATGCTTTACGCCCCACCGCAAAACGCGTCTAACCAGGGAGACAATGTGTTTGACAGATTGTGGGGAGAGACCTTTCTTTTCGGCTTCTTTGCGCAGTTCTGAAATATCGCAAATTCTTATCTCTGATACTGGCCTGTCTCCAAGACAAACGTCTAGATGCTGGTTGTGCAGGCTGATATCGTTTCTGATAGAGAGATCGGGGCGCCTGCCTCTGCCGTTAGCCAGATATCCGTCCCATATTTCGGAATAGGTCGCGAGAGTTTTCCTGGCTTGCCGCTCCTCAAAGAGCTCTTGGCGTTTTTCGGCGTTGCTCATGGCATCCCCAGCCTTCCGGCGGAGGCGTTCATCCAATGCCCGCTTTTCCGTCCAGTCCTGGGATTCGGTGCCGACAAGCTCATTGATCTCCTTGCTCCCCCTATCGCCGCGCCGGTACTTGATGTAGAATTTCCTGTCGCTGCCCCTTCCACCTGGGCCCGGCACAATAATGTAATACACTCCAGCGTATTTGCTCTTGATCTTCTCTGCCATGTCGCACCTGTGTCGCACATTTGATGGAAGCATGGAGAAGTATAGAGTAGGATAGCGTGAAGATCAAAATACATATCTTCAAACTTTTCTGATATTTGCAAATTATATCAAAATATGTGGTATCATATGGTAAAGGGAGTTTGACAGCCTCCTAAGCTGTAGGCCGAGTGTTAGAATCACTCCGGGCTCACCATATTATTTCTATACGATAGCGCTAGAGATAGCCTATCCTTTTTTTTTTTTTTTTTTCCTGGCTGCGACGCATCTTTACCAGCTTGTCAATAGCGGCCAGTTGTTCGCGACACAGGTCTTCTGCGCTGATCCTAGCGCATGTCAGTTCAAGATGGCACTTTCGACATTATCGGCTGCCGCTTCTTGCAGGACGAGCACCAGAGCGGACGCCTTATGGAAGCCAATGCGGACTACATGGCCGCGCTGATTTTTCCGGCCGGAGTTGAACTGAATGTTCCGGACTGCAAGCCCGCTCCAAAAAAGGCGCGCAACAGCAAGCTGGCCGTCTTTGATGCCGAAAGCGCGGAGCTGTTATAAAAACAGATTAATACCTGCAAGAAATGCCAAGAAAGCGATTCAGAAATGCGTTTCTCTGACGGTAGCGAGCCTTGCGGTTTTCCTCAAATTCATGACTAACCGATCATTGTTTTTGCGCAGGCCACGCGAGAGCAGGCTGGAAGGAAACAGATAATGGCTGCGATTGCGCCTCCGCACTGGCAAAGGAATGCCAGCAACGCAATGAAGCAATAGCGCCAGAACATGCAAAGCGGAATGGACAGCATGACAAGTTCCCGCAGGGCATCCAGTGAATAAGACTCTCGGCGCAGCCATTGCCATTGGCGTCATAGTCAATCCGACTGTAGCGTTGGCTTTTGCCACTGGCGAGCAGAAAATTCGCGCAAGCCAGGGCAAAATGCTTGAATTGACGAAGAAGGCGAAAGTTCCGGGGACTGTCGAAGCCGCGAAGCAGCGCGTGATGGTTACGCAAAAGATTGATGGTTTCTAAAATTCCTTTTCAAGCCAGAATTTTAAGGCTAAATCAGCCTTAAAGCTGCTCTGCGCTGATCAGCTTTCGCGCCGGGCCGCGCATTCGGCCCATGGCGCCATTTTTTCCGAGAGGAGGCTAACAAATGTCCATTTTTGATGTGCTCACAGGCGGCGGCCTTGGCTCTGTGCTTGATACCATTGCNGGCAAGGGCGGCGGCCTTGGCTCCATGCTTGAATCGCTTGGCGGCAAAAGCGGCGGCGGTTTTGGCTCGGTGCTCGATTCCCTGAGCGGCCAGNGCGGCGGCGGCATCGGCGCTGTGCTCAATGAAATCGGCCGCAAGGCCAAAAACACTGCCGGCCAGATTGCCGACGCCACGCCAGGCGGACTNGGCGGCCTGGCCGGAGCCGGCGCGCTGGGCGCCATTTTCGGCAATGTCCTCAAGGGCGATATCATGAAAAGCGTNGCNCTGGCCGGAGCCGGCGCNGTNGCNTGGAATTTTTACAAGAAATGGGCGCAAAGCCAAAACCAGCAGNCCGGNCAGGCTCCGCNGATTCCTGGCGGCAACGAGCATCCGGCTACAGCTGCCGGCTGGGGCGNCACTGTGCCGGCAAAGGGAATCGATCCCACAGCCGAGCTTGTGATTCGCTCCATGATTTACGCTGCCCGGGCTGACGGCAATATCGACGCCGAAGAGCAGGCCCGCATTGACGCGGTGCTTCAAAACATGCTGCCTGGCCAGGATACCAGCGGCGTGGTCCAGAGAATTCGCAATGAGGCGATTGATCCCAACAAGATCGCAGTCGCAGTGGGCTCGCCCGAGCAGGCCGAGGATGTGTACAGGCTCTCCTGCTCGGTGATTGACATCGANCATTTCATGGAGNAGAGCTACACCCAGGCTCTTGCCCAGGCCCTGGGGCTGAGCCAGGCCAANAAGGANGAGCTTGAACAGGAAGCAGANTCGGCAAAAAAGGCCCTGATGGCCTCATTGAAGCAATACGGCTAGAAATCTTTTTGGTTTNNTGCCCCANAGCACAGGAGAAAACATGAAATTTCTGAAGACTGTTCCCCTTGCGGCAATGCTCGTCCTGCTTCTGACCTGCAGCCTGGCGCAGGCCAGGGCGGACACTGTGGANCTATATNCCAATGCGGTGATGACAGCGNACATTCCCGAGCTTGAAAAGNTGCTCGCGCCCAATTTCTGGTATATTGGNGNCAACGGCCATATCCGCGACAAAGAGCATTTCATCCAGGAAATCCGCGACAAGACGCTTGTGGTTGACAGGCTGACCCTGACCAACCAGCGCGAAACCAAAGTTGGCGACACGCGTCTNGTGACGGCCAACGGCACCTTCAAGGGCCAGTCAGCCGCCCCCAGGCCACAGGGCCTGATGCGCTATACGATGGTTCTGGCCAATAACAATGGCCATGAGCAGGTGGCGCTGTTTCAGGCGACTCCCGTAATTCCGACTGATGAATGCAAGGACGGCAATTGCCGCATTAAATAACCGANNCCNGNAAACGGGAAAACCGGTCNGCGCAAGGCGGCCGGTTTCCCCTGATTTGCAAAAATGGAAANATTATCGCCCANAGGCGCTGTCANNAGGCAGCCAGGGCATCGGAATACGCGCCAAGCGCTTTCTGCGCAAAATCNGGCCTTNCTGNAAAGCCGGCTTCNCCGAGGGCGCTGCCAAGCGCGCAAAGCGCNGCAATGCAGTCGCCCCAGTCAACCCAGCCCATGTGCCCTATGCGCACAATTTTCCCCTTTAGCCTGTCCTGGCCGCCTGCCAGGGTAACGCCAAATTTTTCCTGGCAGATCCTGAGTATTTTCTGGCCGTCNATGCCCTGCGGCATTTTTANGGCAGTGANGCCCCAGGCATAATTTTCAGGGGCCANAAGCTCCAGACCCATTGCCTGGGCGCCAGCGCGAATCAGGGAGGTCAGCGCCCATTGCTTGCGGTAAACNGGCTCCAGNCCATCCCTGAGCAGCATGTCCAGGCTTGCCTCAAGGCCGACAATAAGGTTGACAGGGCTTGTGAAGCGGGTTTGACGCTTTTCCAGATTGTCCCGCTCGCGCAACAGGTCAAAATAATAGCAGCCAGGCCTGACTTTGGCCGCCTGCTCCCAGGCCCGNTCAGACAGGGCAATCAGCGCAAGCCCGGGCGGAAGCATCAGCCCTTTCTGGGAGCCTGTCAGCAGGCAGTCNATGCCCCAGGNATCCATTGGACAGGGCGAAATGCCGACGCCGGAAATNCCGTCCACCACCANAAGCGCGCTGCTGTCCGCAAGGCCTGCGGCGATATCGGCTACCGGATTCAGCACGCCTGTAGATGTTTCGGAAAGNTGCAAAANNACGCCCGAGATTGCGGGATTCTGGCGGACCGCGCCCGCTATCTTCTCCGGCGAGGCGGCCTTGCCCCACNCGGCCTGCAGGGACACTACTTCCAGGCCGCGTGATTCCGCGATTTCGCNCCAGCGCTCGCCAAATTTTCCTGTCTCTGCCACAAGCACTGTCTCGCCAGGGCTGAACAGGCAATAGACTGCCGCTGTCATGGCTCCGGTGCCTGNGCAGGAAAGNGGCAGCACCGGCGTTGAACAGCCAAAAAGGGTCTGCAGCTGTTTTTGCAGGCGGCCCATGATTTCCTGGAATTCGCCCTTGCGATGGTGAATCATGTCCCTGGCCAGGGCCAGGCGCGTTTCCTCAGGCAGGGGCGTGGGCCCGGGCGTGAGCAGGCGCATTTTATTGAGCATCGGAATCTCCGTCACATTGCGCTGAGCACTTCCAGATCTTCGGTTGAGAGCAGCTTGTCCAGATCGAGCATGATCAGGAGCCTGTCCTTGAGCTGCCCTACGCCGCTGATGTAATCGGATTCCACGCCTGCCACTACCGGCGGCGGCGGCTCGACCGTGCTGGCCGGAATGCGCAAAACCTCGGANACGGCGTCAACAACAAAGCCTACGATGACGCTGTTGATTTCAATGACAATAATGCGGGTATCCTTGTCTTCCGGCTTGGACGAAAGGCCAAAGCGGCGACGCAGATCGATGATCGGAATCACCTTGCCACGCAAATTGATGACGCCTTCGACAAATTCCGGCGAGCGCGGCACCTTGGTGATTTCCATGGTGCGATTGATTTCCTGCACTTTCAGGATGTTTACGCCAAATTCTTCCTCGCCAATGCTGAAGGTTACCAGCTGCAGCAGCTCGTCATCCTGTCTTTTCTGGGTTGGCTCCATCGCAACTCCCTGGAACAATTAATAGTTCCCAGTCGCATAGATACTGATTGCGGCAATTTTAATCCTTATCGGCAAAACCGTAAAGTACTCAATGGCGCGGCTGTCAGAATGTCTGTCCAAGCGCCTGCCTTAATTCGGACGCGCTATAGAGATCGCGCAGCACAACCGGCGCATGGGAGTCCGGGCCGGCAGGGAAAAGGGCAGTAAGCGGAATGCTCTTGCTGCCCAGCTGATCCAGCAGCTTCTCGGCTGCAGGATTGGAGCGCGTCAAATCCACGCGAATCAGGTCAAAACCGTATTTTTTCTGCCAGGCGCGCAGATTCCTGTCAGTCAGCACAGAGGCTTCAAGAAACTTGCAGTTCGGACACCAGTCCGCCGTAAATTCCACAAGCATTTCCTTGCGGCCAAGATCGGACGCGAACACTTCGGCGGTAAAGGGTTGCCAGGCAACAGAAGGAGACTCGGGCCTGAGAGTCCACCAGAAGGAAAACGAGAGAATCAGCGCGGCCGCGACGCCCCCTGCCCAGCGTCTGGCCAGGGGCGCGTTTAGCCCGCAGAATTCGCCCCAGAGCCAGGCGCAAAAACCGGCGCAGAGAAGCAGGCCAAGAACGCCCATCCGCTTTTCCGCTGGCAGGACGTAA
>JAAUYW010000046.1 GCA_014804915.1 Desulfovibrio sp.
TGGCTATGATTTTTCGGATCGGGAATGGTACCGCATGCCAATGCAGACTGGCGAAATGCACATTATGAATGTTTACCAGTCCCATTTCACGGCCAAGCTGGTCGTCACGGTTTCCTGCGCTGTTACTGACGATGCGGACCGCATAGTCGGCGTGGTGAGCGGAGACATCCAGCTTGAGCAGCTTTTGAAGCATGGCGCGGCCTTGCAGGTGACAGAGGAAGCGGAATGAGGGTTTATTACATTGAAGGCGACGGCGTTGGCCCGGAAATCTGGGCAGCCAGCCGGCCTGTGATTGACGCAGCGCTGGCTGCGGAATCGGCTCCGCCAATCCAGTGGCAGGAATTGCTGGCAGGAGAAAAGGCTGTCGCCGAGACTGGCAGCCCGCTGCCAGCGGAGACGCTGCAAAGCCTTGGCAGCGCGAATCTGGCCATCAAGGGGCCGCTGGGCACTCCGGTGGGCACTGGCATTCGCAGCCTCAATGTGGCCTTGCGCCAGGGGCTGGACCTCTATGCCTGCGTGCGGCCGATCGCCCATATTGCCGGTCTTGAGACGCCAGTGAAAAGGCCTGGCGATGTGGATATGGTCATTTTCCGGGAGAATACGGAGGATGTCTATGCTGGCATTGAATTTTCGGCAGGCTCCAGGGAGGCGAGGCGGCTTGCTGAATATTTGCGCGAGGAACTCGGAGTGGCGGCCGCGGACGAGAACGCGGCGTTTGGCATCAAGCCCATGACCGAGAAAGGCTCAAAGCGCCTGATTCGGGCAGCGATAAAATACGCCCTGAAGACAGGGCGCGAAAGCGTTACCCTGGTGCACAAGGGCAACATCATGAAGTTTACCGAGGGCGCGTTCCGGAAATGGGGCTATGAAGTCGCAGCCAGCGAATTCGCGGACCAGACCTGCGCCGAGACCGAGCCGCAGCCCGGGCGCCTGGTTATCAAGGATCGCATAGCGGACGCCATGTTCCAGGAGGCGCTGATGCGGCCGCGGGAATATTCCGTGCTGGCTACGCCGAATCTGAATGGCGACTATATTTCGGACGCGCTTGCGGCCCAGGTGGGCGGACTTGGGCTTGCGCNTGGAGTGAACATGTCNGACACGCTCGCNTTTTATGAGGCCACGCACGGCACTGCGCCAGCGCTTGCNGGCAAGGACAGGGCCAATCCNGGCAGTCTGCTGCTTTGCGGCGCAATGCTGCTTGAAGGCATGGGCGAGGAACGGGCAGGGGGGCGCATTCGCAAGGCCATTGCCGCGGCCATTGCGGCGAAAACCGTTACCGGGGATCTGGCTGCCCANATTCCTGGCGCGAAGGTGGTTGGCTGCAGGCAGTTTGCGGATATAATTGGCGAAAATCTCTAACGGGTTCGGGCAGGCGTATGATTCAGCTGACTGACGCGAAAGTGGCGATTGANAACGGGCGGATTCGCGAGGCCCGGGCAGAGGAGAACGGCAGGNCGNAGACGCTGGCTGCNCGCATCTGGGCCGNCCATGACAAAAGCCGGGACCCNGGNCGCCTTGAGATNGCGTTTGACTGCCTTGCCTCGCATGACATCACATATGTGAGCATAATCCAGTCTGCGCGNGCGGCCGGGCTGAAAGAATTTCCCGTGCCCTATGTGCTGACCAACTGNCACAACAGCCTGTGCGCTGTCGGCGGCACGATCAATGAGGATGATCATGTGTTTGGCCTGCAGGCTGCCANNAAATANGGCGGGATATTCGTGCCCGCGCATCTGGCTGTGCTGCANCAGTACATTCGCGAGATGATGGCAGGCTGCGGCAGGATGATTCTGGGATCTGACAGCCACACCCGCTATGGCGCGCTGGGCGCTCTTGGCGTGGGCGAGGGCGGGCCGGAGCTGGTGCGCCAGCTGATTGGCGAAACCTGGAATATNCCGACGCCGGAGGTGATCGCCATCTGGCTGGANGGCANGCCNGCGCCTGGCGTAGGCCCTCAGGACGTNGCGCTTGCGCTCATTGGCGCAGTCTATAAAAACAATTTTGTCAAGAACCGGGTCATGGAGTTTCANGGCCCGGGCATTGCGAATCTGTCAATGGATTTTCGCAATGGCATTGACGTCATGACAACCGAGGCCGGCTGCNTGACCTCAATCTGGCAGACCGACGNGNNTGTGAGGGACTGGCTTGAAAAGCATGGCCGCGGCAAGGATTACCGNGAGCTGAAGCTGGAGGGGACAGCCACATANGACGGCCTGGTCAGGATCAATCTTGACACGATNGAGCCAATGATCGCCCTGCCTTTNCATCCTGGCAATGTGCATACAATCCGCGAGTTCAATCAGCATGCNGCCGAGCTGCTTGCGGAAGTTGACGCAGAGGCAGNGAAGCAGTTTGGCAAGGCTGGCGCGGGACTGAACCTGAAGGCCAGGGCGACGGCGGNTGGCGTGATTGCCAGCCAGGGCATAATNGCNGGCTGCGCTGGCGGCACTTTTGAAAATATCAGCTANGCCTCGGCAATACTGGGAGACTGGACGCGGCAGAATCCGGATTTTTCGCTNGCGCTTTATCCGGCTTCCGTGCCNGTNGCCACAGCGCTGATTGGCACGGGCGCGACAGAAAGGCTGATGACNCTTGGNGCGATTGTCAAGACCGCCTTTTGCGGCCCCTGCTTTGGCGCTGGCGATATTCCCGCCAACGGCGCCCTGTCGCTCAGGCATACGACGCGCAATTTCCCGAACCGCGAAGGCTCAAAGCCAGGCGAGGGCCAGATCGCGGCTGTGGCCCTGATGGACGCCCGCTCAATCGCCGCANCNGCNGCGAATGGCGGCAGGATAACGGCTGCCACTGATCTGGACTGGCAGGCTGGCTTTCNGAAGCCNGATCTTTCGTATCATTTCAACCCGCGTGTTTATGAGCAGCGGGTTTATAACGGCTATAAAAANCCAAATCCGGAGGCGCAACTGGTGTACGGCCCGAATATTACAGACATTCCCAAGATGGAGCCCTTGCCGGAGCATCTTGTTCTGGAAATCGCAAGCGTGATTCTCGATCCTGTGACNACAACNGACGAGCTGATTCCCTCTGGCGAAACGTCCTCCCTGCGTTCCAATCCGCAAAAACTGGCGGAGCATACGCTGGAGCGCAAGGATCCCGGCTATGTGGCCCGCGCAAAGGCCATGCTTGCCANGGAGCAGAAGCGGCTTGCCAATCCGGCTGATCCGGAATTGCTGGCCTGGGTCAAGGGCATCATAGACCAGTGCTCCACCCAGCCTGTAGCCGAGCAAATGCTGGACATCGCCGAGCCGCTGACGCAAATTGGCCTGGGCAGCGCCATTTTCGCCATGAAGCCAGGCGATGGCTCGGCGCGGGAGCAGGCGGCCTCTTCGCAGCGCATTCTCGGGGGCTGGGCAAATCTGGCTGCCGAATACGCAACCAAGCGCTACCGCTCCAACCTGATCAACTGGGGAATGCTGCCGTTTGTCGTNACAGCCGAGATTGGCCATGATCTCAAGGTNGGCGATTATCTGGTGATTCCCCACATCCGCTCGTATGTGTTCAATGGCCATCCGGAGGCTTTTTGCGCGCTTTTGCATGCNACTGCGGCAAAGCCGTGGTCCGAGCAGATTGTGCTGGGCATGAAAAACCTGACCAGGGAAGAGCGCGAAATCATCATGGCTGGCAGCCTCAGCAACTACCAGGCTGAAAAGGGCGCTGACAAGGAAAGTTAAGGCCAGGCGCGGCAGCCGGAATCAGGGCTGTTGCAAATGCCCTGATTCCGGCCGCTTTCCGGAAATCAGAGATTATTGATGTACCATGCGCTGGCCAGTTTCAATCCCTCGGCCGGCCCGAACTGGGGCTCATAGCCGAGCCTGGTTCTGGCCAGATCGATATTGGCCAGGGAGTGGCGCACGTCGCCGGCCCTGAAATCGCGATAAATCGGACTGATATTTGCGGCTGCGGGATGCGCGGCGCTTACTTCGGCCCGGATCATTTCAAAGAGCTGGTTGAGCGTGGTTGACTGGCCGTAGGCCACATTATAGACGAGGCCCGCGTTCTCGCCGCTGGCAAAGCTGGCAAGCAGGTTGGCCTGCACCACATTGTCAATGTAGCAGAAATCGCGGCTGGTTTCGCCATCGCCATTGATGTAAACCGGCCTGTCCCTGAGCATGTCCGCATGCCATTGCGGGATGACAGCCGCGTAGGCGCCGTAGGGATCCTGGCGCTGGCCAAAGACGTTGAAATAGCGCAGGCCCACGCTCGGAAAATTGTAGCAGCGCAGGAATATTTTGGCATAAAGCTCATCTACATACTTGGTGACAGCGTACGGAGAGAGGGGCTCGCCGATTTTGCTCTCTACCTTGGGCAGCTCGGGGGAATCACCGTAAGTGGAGGAGGAGGCCGCATAGACAAAGCTTGCGCAGCCTGCGTCGCGGGCCGCCACAAGCATGTTCAGAAAGCCGTCGATATTGCAGCCATTGGTCAGGATGGGATCATCGATGGAGCGGGGCACAGAGCCGAGAGCGGCCTCATGCAGCACGTGGGCGGCGTTTGAGCAGGCCGCGCGGCAGGCTTCCAGGTTGCGGATATCGCCTTCGATAAAATGGAAGCGGCTCCAGGCCTCGGGGCCGACGAGATCGCGCACCATGTCCAGATTTTTGCGATAGCCGGTCAGGAAATTGTCGAGGCCGGTAACTGTCTGGCCAAGCTCAAGGAGCGTCTGGAGCAGATTTGAGCCGATAAAGCCGGCAACGCCCGTAATTAGCCAGGTTTGCGGGTTTTGCTCAAGCCAGGCGCGGATTTGCTGGTATTTTTGCATTGTCTTTTGTGCAGGATTTGCAGGCTGATTTGCCCTAGACGCAAGACTTGCCGGAGCAGGCCGTGATTTCTATGCCGTGATCGCGGCCAAAGTTGTAAAAATCCATGATCGGATTTTCGCCCCTGGCCCTGATTGCGGCAATCGCGGATTCAACGGTATGCGCGTCAGTGCCGGTCGCCTTGTTCATTGCAGCGGCGCGCGCAGCAAGATAGGCGCCGGTATCAAAGCTGGCTGAAGGATTGAGCCGCTGCTCCAGCCCGACTTCGCGAAAATGCTCCCAGAGCGACATCCGCTGCTCGTTGAAGATATGGGCAGTGACGCTGTCCGCAGTCCAGCCGGCCTTGCCATATGCGCCAGTGCGGTTTGCCCAGTCCGCAACCTGCTGGCCATAATAGGCCACATCGAAATATGGATTGCCTGAGACATTGATTGCCGAAAGC
>JAAUYW010000047.1 GCA_014804915.1 Desulfovibrio sp.
CCGCCGCATTGTGAGTGAAATGTGACCAGAAATATTCCACGCGAAAAACCTGCGCGCAAAAAGGAAGTTCATGAGCAGGCGCCATTTGACTGGTGGCTGTTTGCAATCATGCTCGCCATTCTCGGCATCGGCCTGGTGATGGTGCTTTCCGCCAGCGGGATTGTGGCCGAGCAGGCCAATGGCGACAAATACCACTTTTTTCGCAAACAGCTCGCTTTTGCCGCTGCTGGCGGCCTGGCGCTCTGGGGCGCTGCCCTCATGCCCCGCGAATGGCTTTACAGGCTGCAGTATCCGGCCCTGTTCGTGGCGCTGCTTCTGCTTCTGATCACGCTTTCGCCACTTGCTCCGCCAATCAATGGCGCGCGCAGATGGATCCGGATCGGATTCATCTCCATTCAGCCAATGGAATTTGTGAAAGTGGCGCTCGCGCTTTATCTGGCCTATTTCATGAGCTCCAAACGTGATCTCGTGCGCACTTTCAGCCGCGGCGTCATTCCGCCATTCGCGGTAACCGGATTATTCTGCTTCCTGCTCCTGCTTCAGCCGGATTTTGGCAGCGCGGTAGTAGTCGCCGCCATTCTTTTTTTCATGTGCATTGCCGGCGGCACACGCTTCATCTACATCTTCTTTTCAGTCGCCCTGGCCTGCGCAGGCGCGATGGCCCTGGCGATCGCCGAGCCCTATCGCCTGCGCCGCCTGCTCGCGTTTCTGGATCCCTTTGAAGACGCGCAAAACACGGGCTACCAGCTGGTGCAATCGCTGCTTGCAATCGGATCCGGCAGTTTTTTCGGCGTTGGCATTGGCGCCAGCCGCCAGAAAATGTTTTACCTGCCCGAGGCGCACAATGACTTTATCATGGCTGTGCTTGCCGAAGAGATGGGCTTTTTTGGCGTGACAGTAGTCATGGCGCTGTTCGCATTGCTGTTCTGGCGCTGCTACCGCATCATCATGGGGCAGGAGAATTTGCGCGACAGGTACACCGCGTTTGCCATGACCCTCATTCTGATCATCGGCGCAGTCATGAACCTCGCGGTCATCATGGGCGTCGCGCCGCCCAAGGGCGTGCCGATGCCTCTGATGAGCTATGGCGGCAGTAACCTTGTTGCCACAATGCTTTGCGTGGGCCTGCTTCTCAATTATTCCCGCACGGCCAGATATGCCTAGGGTGATACTAACTACTGGCGGCACAGGCGGCCATATTTTTCCGGCTCTGGCCGTTGGTGAGGCGCTGAAGGCGGCTGGAGCGGAGCTGCTCTTTGTAGGAGGCACATACGGGCCAGAAGCGAGCCTGGCGCTGAAGGCTGGCCTGAATTTCACAGGCTTGCCAGGGCGCGGGTTCATGGGCCGCGGCCTGAGGGCAATCCCGGCAGCCGGCAGTATGCTGGTGGCCTTTGGCAAGGCGCTGGGGATAGTTCGCGATTTCCGCCCCTGCGCCGTAGCCGCTTTTGGCGGCTATGCCAGCTTTGCTCCCGCCCTGGCTGCGGTCGCGCTGCGTATTCCGCTCCTCATTCACGAGCAGAATGCGGTGGCAGGCGCGTGCAACAGGTTTTTAAGCCGCTTTGCCAGCGCTGTCTGCGCATCCGCTCCGGACACTGNCGGTCTGGCCAGGCCGTTCATTCTCACGGGCAATCCCGTGCGCGCGGCCATGGAAAAAACGGCTGAAGGAGTGGGGCAGGCCAGAAAAAACCTGCTGGTTCTGGGCGGTTCCCAGGGCGCTCACANCCTTAACGANTTTGTTATCGGCATTCTTGCGGAATTGAAAAGGGCTGGCATCAATATTCGCCATCAAACAGGCGCCAGGGATTATGACCGTGTTGCCAGGGCGTATGCGGCGGCAGGGCTGGATCCGGATTGCGTGGCGCCGTTTATTGACGATATGCCGGAAGCGTATGCCTGGGCCAGCGCCGCNCTGTGCCGCGCCGGCGCCAGCACAATCGCGGAGCTATGCATTTGCGGCCTGCCTTCAGTGCTTGTGCCTTTTCCNGCAGCGATCCGNGATCATCAGACTCTCAATGCCAAAGTNCTGGCCAGCGCCGGCGCGGCCGAGTTGCTGCCNGAGTCAGAGCTAAAGGCGAAAGGCTGNGCCATTCTTGAAGATTTGTTCAATCATCCGGAGAAGCTGGCGGAAATGGCCCGCGCGGCTGCGACATTGGCCAGGCCAGGAGCGGCAGCGGCAGTGGCTCTGGAAATCGGGAAACTCTGCAAAACCAGGGGCTGATTGTGAACAGCAAAATCCGGAAAATACACATGGTGGGCATTGGCGGCTCCGGCATGAGCGGAATCGCCGAAGTGCTGCTCAGCCTGGGCTANGAGATTACAGGCTCGGATGCCGCNGAATCAGCGACTACAGAGACATTGCGCAGCCTTGGGGCCCGGGTTTCAATCGGCCATGCGGCAGAGAATGTCGAGAATGTCCAGGTTGTGGTCAAATCCACAGCGATTGGCGAGGATAATCCGGAAGTGGCGTCAGCNCGCAGCCGNGGAATTCCGGTGATTCCCCGCGCCGAGATGCTGGCGGAACTGATGCGCCTGCGCTATGGCATTGCCATAGCCGGCACGCATGGNAAGACAACGACAACATCCCTTACTGCCACNATCTTTGACAAGGCCGGTCTTGATCCCACTGTNGTCATTGGCGGCAGNCTCAATGTTTACGGCGCGAACGCTCACCTTGGGCATGGCAANTTCCTGATNGCGGAAGCTGACGAATCGGATGGCTCTTTTCTGTGCCTGTTCTCGATTATCAATATCGTCACAAATATCGATTCGGATCACCTTGATCATTANGGCAGNCGCGAGGCTATTGATGAGGCGTTTCTCCAGTTCATGAACAACGCGCCGTTTTATGGCCTGAATGTGGTATGCGGCGATGATCCCGGCATTTGCGCCTTGCTGCCCCGTGTCAAGCGGCCGACGCTTACTTACGGACTTGGGGATAATTGCGCGTTGCGCGCGGTTATTCTGGAAGANGGNGCCTTGAGCCGGTTTGAGGTGTGGCGCAATGGCGAAATGCTTGGCTGCGTCTCCCTGCCNCAGCCGGGGCGNCACAATGTGCTCAATGCCCTGGCTGCCACAGGAGTGGCGCTGGCCTGCGATATTCCATTTGAAAAGTGCGCTGAGGGACTTGCGGCCTTTGCCGGCGTTGGCAGAAGATTNGAATGGCGGGGNGAAAAGGATGGCGTGACTGTNATTGACGATTATGGCCATCATCCTACCGAACTGGCGGCTACAATTGCGGCTGCGCGCAAGGTTTTTCCCGGGCGGAGGCTGGTTGTCGCATTTCAGCCGCATCGCTTTACTCGCACCCAGGCTCTCTTTGGCGATTTTTGCAAGGTTTTCGCTGATGTGGATGAGCTGCTGCTGACGGAAATNTATGNGGCNTCGGAAAAGCCGATACCNGGTGTTTCAGGTCTGAGTCTGGCGCAGGGCATTCGCCAGGTAACGGAAANTCCCCTGCGTTACTGTCAAACTCTTGATGAGCTGATGGCGCAGCTGCGCGAAACCCTTCGTCCGGGCGATGTGTTGCTGACCCAGGGGGCCGGCTCAATCACAAGAATTGCCGGCGCCTGGCTGGATGGGCGCGAATATGCGTGAACTCGCTTCGCCCGCGCTCTCCGGCTTGACCACCTTGCGCCTTGGCGGCACGGCGATTGCATTGCTGGAGCCTGAGAACGAATCTGATCTGCTGCGGCTGGATGAACGCGCGGCCAGCCTGGGCGGCGAATTGTTTTTTCTTGGCCGGGGCAGCAATTTGCTTGCAAGGGATGGGGAGCTGCCGGTTGTGCTGGCCAGTCTGTCCGCCTGGCAGAAAATCCGTATCGCTGGCGCGCGGGACGGAACTGTGCTGGTAGAGGCCGGGGCTGGCGCTCCGTTGCCCAGATTATTGCGCTTTTGCGCTGCAAATGGCCTCTCCGGCCTGGAGGGGCTGACCGGAATTCCCGGCTCTGTCGGGGGCGCATGCGCAATGAACGCAGGCTCCTTTGGCTGTGAAACCGGGGCCAGAATTAGCGCTTTGCGGATGCTCACGGAGAATGGCTTGAAGTGGCTTGGCAGGGACGAGTTAAATTTTGGCTATCGGTTTCTTAAAATAAATGAATCCGGCAAGTTGCCCTTGATTATAAAAGCGGTTTTTGCCTTGACGCAAGCTGGCAAGAGTGTCATTTTTAGCAGAATGAATCTAAATTTTCTGGAGAAAAAATCTAGACAGCCTGTTACTTCCTGGAGCGCCGGCTGCGCGTTTAAAAATCCGGCTTCCGGGCCTTCGGCAGGAAAACTGCTGGAGCAGGCGGGCTTCAGGGGCAAGAAGGCGGGCGGCATGGCATTTGCCAGCAGGCACGCGAATTTTCTGGTCAATGAGGGACACGGGACTGCGGCGGCCGCATTTGATTTGCTGGCGCAGGCCAGGGCGGCAGTGGCCCGCCAAAGCGGAATAGAGCTTGAGTCCGAGATCAGGATCCTGCAGTGATTGGGGGCCTGAAGCGGGGCTCGCGCAAAAACAGGCTCAATGTCGCGAGGGGCAGGGAGCCGAAACGGCCGCCAAGACAGGCCGGGCATGGGCGTTTTTCCGGTTTCTGGCGCATTGTCCTGGTGATTTCCGCGCTGCTGGGCCTGGCGGGGGCAGTGTGCGTAGTGGGAGCGATATCGCTCTGGCTATATGGCAAGGCCATAACAAGCGAGTTTTTTACTACCAGGCATATAGACATAGCCGGCAATACCAGGCTGACGCGGGACATGGTGTTGCAATACGGCGGATTGAGCGAGGGTGATAACAGTCTGGGCATCAGCATAGCGGATGTGGAGCGGAACCTGCGTGAAACTCCCTGGGTTGAGGAAGTTTCCGTAAAAAGGCTTTTGCCGGACAGGTTTGTGATCAAGCTCCGGGAGAGAATACCCTCTTTCTGGATTCACAAGGATGGCGGCCTGTTTTACGCTAATGAAAAGGGCGAGATCATTGCGCCGGTGGAAAGCAGGAATTTTTTGTCTTTGCCAACATTGAAAATCTTGCCAGGCGGGGAGGAAGCTGTGCCATATCTGGGACGTCTGCTTCAGGATATCCGGAACGGGGTGTTGCCCATGGAATCTGGCGCAATCGCCCAGGTTACGGCGAGTCCGGCAGCCGGCGTCGAGATTTATCTGGAAGACAGGGAAATGCGGCTCTCAATCGCCACCGACGATTGGGAAGGCAATCTCGCCAGGCTTGGCACGGCCCTGGGCGATCTGGCGCGGCGCCGCGAGCTTGGCAGTGTGCGCGAAGCGCGGGCCAGCAATGGAAACGTATGGATAGTGCGCAATCAGGCGCAGCAGTAAGGTAATGAACTGATGGGCAAATCATCCCTCATTGTTGGCCTCGATATTGGCACTACCAAGATATGCGCTGTTGTCGGCTATGTGAATGATGATGGCGAGGTTGAAGTTGTCGGCATTGGCAATAGCGTTTCCAAGGGCATGCGCAAGGGCATGGTTGTGAATATTGAGCAGACTGTGCAATCCATTCGCAATGCCATTGAGGATGCGGAGCTAATGGCCGGCTGCCAGATCAATGCTGTTTATGCGGGCATTGCAGGCAGCCATATTCTCAGTCTCAATAGTGACGGCATGGTTGTCGTCAAGGGCGGCGAGATTACGCAGCGCGATGTTGATCGCGTGCTGGAGGCCTCTCGCATTCATTCCCTGCCGGCAGAGCGGGAAGAGCTGCATATGTTGCCGCAGGAATTTATCATCGACGGCCATCGCGGCATAGTTGATCCACTGGGCATGACAGGGCACAGGCTGGAAGTAAAGGTTCATATTGTAACGGGCGCGGTCGCTTCGGCGCAGAATATAATTCGCGCCTGCCAGCGCAGCCAGCTGGAAGTGGCGGATCTGGCGCTGGAATCGCTTGCTTCGGCCAAGGCCGCCCTGACCCAGGAGGAGCGGGAAATCGGCGTGGCGCTTGTTGACCTGGGCGGCGGCACTACTGACATTGCCATCTTTGCCAATGATTCGATCAAGCATACGGAGGTGCTGGCGCTTGGCGGCCAGAATTTTTCCAATGATATCGCCTTTGGCCTGCGCACTCCGCTTGCCGCGGCGGAAAAAATAAAGATAA
>JAAUYW010000048.1 GCA_014804915.1 Desulfovibrio sp.
CATCTTGATCGCGTTGCTCATCGCAAGCGAATTTGAACGGCCGTGGCACACAATGCCAAGCCCCTGCAAGCCAAGCAGTGGCGCGCCGCCATATTCCGCGTAATCAATTGTGCGCGCGAATTTTTTAAACGCTCCGCGCGCAAGCAGTCCCCCGACTGCAGGCAACACTCCTGACGTAAAAAGACGTTTGAGAATATTGATGAGCGACGCGGCAAGCCCTTCGCTCATCTTCACAACAACATTGCCGACAAAGCCGTCGCACACAACCACATCTATATCGCCGCCGTATATGTCCCTGCCTTCGGTATTGCCTATAAAGTTTATGTTCTGCGCTATCTTGAGAAGCTCATACGCGTCTTTCACCTGGCTGTTGCCCTTGCCTTCCTCCTCGCCAATGCTCAAAAGTCCTACCCTTGGCGCTTCATAGCCAAGCAGGTCGCGGGCAAACGCGTCGCCCATCAAGCCAAACTGGAAAAGATGGTAGGGGCGGCAATCCACGTTTGCGCCCACATCAAGCACAACAACCGGCTTTTTTTCAGTAGGCAGAATGGTAGAGAGAGCTGGCCGCTCCACACCAGGCAGCCGCCCCATTATGAACATGCCGCAAGCGACTGTCGCACCCGAATGGCCGGCAGACACAACGCCATCCGCCGCGCCCTCCTTCACAAGCCGGCAGGCCACCTGAATGGAAGCGCCTTTCTTGCGCCTGAGAACATCCGAAGGCTTCTCATTCATGTACACGACTTCGGATGCATGAACTATTTCATAACGCGCCTTGTCAAGGGATATTTTTTCAAGCTCGGCTTCAACTTTTGGCGTGTCGCCCACAAGCATGACGTGCATGTCATGCTTGCGGGAAGCATCAATAGCGCCAGGCACCACTACGGAGGGCCCAAAATCACCCCCCATTGCATCCACTGCGATTACGGGACGCTCGCGCAAACTGCTCAATCCTCTTTAGCTATCACCTGGCGGCCGTGGTATGTGCCGCAACTGGGGCAGACAGCATGGGGCAACCTGGCTTCGCCGCACTGGCAATATACCACAGGCGGCTTGGCGACATGATCATGCGAGCGACGCATCCCCTTGCGGGACTTGGATTTCTTGTTTTGCTGAACAGCCATTTGGGTCTCCCTTTTTCTGGAACTGACGAAAAATTCTCTACTTTCCAGGCACGTTCAAATTATAAATTCACTCCGGCCTCGTCAACACATTACCTGCAAGCGTCGCCACCATGACCGCCTTGATTGTATGCAGCCTGTTTTCCGCTTCCTCAAAAGCCAGGTTGCGTGGCGATTCAAACACCTCATCTGATACTTCCATACAGTCCAGGCCATAGCGCGAGCAGATCAGCTCGCCAATGGAGGTATCGCGATTATGAAAGGCTGGCAGGCAATGCAGGAAGCCGCAGCCAGGATTGCCAGTCTTTTTCATTACCGCGTCAGTGACGCGATAGGGAGTCAATTTGGCGATCCTCTCACCCCAGACGTCCTCGGGCTCGCCCATTGACACCCAGACATCAGTATAAACATAATCGCAGCCGTCCACGCCTGCTTCAATGTTCTCGGTGCGCGTTATTTTCGCGCCAGTGGAGGACGCGATTTCCAGAGCCTGCATGTAAATGGCATCATCTGTCCAGAATTCCCGCGGCGCTACCGAGCGAAAATCAACGCCGAGCAGAGCCGAGCCGAGCATTAGGGAATTGCCCATATTATAACGCGCATCGCCAAGATAGGCGAGCCTTTGCGCTGAAAGCGGCCGCGGACAATTTTCGCGCATTGTCAGCATGTCCGCTAGCAACTGGGTCGGATGCCACTCATTTGTAAGACCGTTCCAGACAGGGCCGATTGCATGGCGCGCCAGCGTTTCCACCCGCTCCTGACCGAAGCCGCGATATTCAATGGCATCAAAAAACCTGGTGAGCACCCGCGCAGTATCCGCAATGGATTCCTTTTTGCCCATTTGCGATCCTGCCGGCCCAATATAGGTGGTTTTCGCGCCCTGATCGCTGGCTGCAACTTCAAAAGCGCACCGCGTGCGCGTGGAATCCTTTTCAAACAGCAACGCAATATTCTTGCCGGCCAGATACTGCCTTTCCGTGCCAGCCCTTTTATCGCGCTTCAGTTTTGCTGCCAGATCCAGCAACATGGTCAGCTCTTCAGGCGTAAAATCCTGCTCTTTCAAAAAATCGCGCTGATAAAAACGTTGCATTAATTGTTTCCCGACCTTTTGCTCTCAATTCCGCGAATCATGCAGATTTCATCGCAGCGATAGAATTTGGGGCATTTGCTGCACTCCACCCAGACCGCCGGCGGCAAAAGCTCGCGCTCGTATTCCGCAAAGCCGCACTTGCGGAAAAAATCATCCGCAAGGGTGAATACAAACACATTGGGTATGCCCAGAGCCGCGCACCGTTCAACCAGCGCGGCAACCATATTCCGTCCCAGGCCAAGCCCCTTGCAGGCCGGATGCACGGCTATGGATCTGATTTCTGCCAGATCAGCCCAAAGCACATGCACAGCGCCGCAGCCAATCACAACTTCGCCATCGCCGCCCGGGGCGGTTGCGACCATGTAATCCTGAATGTGCTGATAAAGATATTGCGGCCCGCGCGCCAGCATGACGTTTGCTGACGCATACTGATTAATAAGGGCCGACATGCCATGAACATCGCCTACGCGCGCGGGGCGAATATCCAGAACCGCAGCGGGAGCCAGAGTCACGTCCGGAAGCGGCAACCCGCCAGGCCTGGGCATTGTAATCGGCATTTCCACTACCCATAAAAAAATGAAGGCGACCAGGGCGGGAGGCCGATAGAGTCGCCAAAAAATTTATTATATGCGATCACTAACAATTGTCAACGCGCGGGACGCCTCCAAACCGGACCGGCATTGCCGCCAGCGCCGAGGAAAAACGCGTCTAGTTATTCACCATAACCTTGGCAGGACGCAAAAGCCTGTCATGCAGTTTGTAGCCACGCTGCAACACCCTGGAAACAGCCCCCGGGGCGAGCTCCGGATTCGCCTCAACGCCAATCGCCTCATGCTTTGCCGGGTCAAATTCCTCTCCGGCAACCCCCAGCGAAACCAGCCCGCTTTTGGCTACGGCATCCTGCAACTGCTTCCGCGTCAGCTCTATGCCCTGCATCATGTCCCTGCAAGCCTCGTGCGTTGAGCCGTACTGGATTGCAAGATCCAGATTATCAAGCGCTGGCAGCAAATCCGAAAGCACGCGCTCTGCCGCGTAGCGAATCTGCTCCTGGTGCTCGCGGGTAAGCCGTTTGCGGAAATTATCCATATCAGCCGCCATGCGCAAGCGCATATCGGCGATTTCGGCTTTCGCCTGTTCCGCAGGATCTGCAGCCACGGCTTCGGCTGCCTGGTCCAAAGCCTGCTCTNCAGCCGCTTGCGCCTGCCCTTCCGGCGCCTCCTGCGCTCCGGCCTGGCCCTGAGCCTCTGAGTCATTCTCCTTATATGGGTCCATTTCCTGGCTCATACATTCTCCTTGGCTTGACAAAAATCCCGCAGGCTCAGGGAGCCTGCCTGCCATTGCTTAAAATGCGTTTTGCGCGATGTCAAGAGCATGCATGGATTCTCGACAACAATGCGCAAATGTTATAGACAACTTNCTTGAGGTGAAAATTTGATGCTATGCCGCTCATTGCAAATTTCCTCGCTTGCGGAATGGAAAGCCGCCTCAGGCTGGCTGGANGCAAGGACCGGGCAGGATCCGTCTNTTGAAGAGACAGTCCGCGCCATCATTTCCCGCGTCAAGNCAGANGGCGATNCCGCGCTCATTGACTATACAAGAAAGTTTGATTGCCCCGATTTCTCACCNCCCCTGCAGGTCAGTGAAAAGGAAATCGCGCTTGCAGCCGCTTCCGTGCCAGTTGAAGGCCGCAGACAGATCAGCGCGGCAGCCGCGAATATCCGCGCGTTTCACGAAGCACAGATAGAAAGATCGTGGTTCATCACNCGCCCGGATGGCACCATACTCGGCCAGCGCGCATTGCCAGTTGACGTGGTCGGGNTGTATGTGCCAGGCGGNAAGGGCGGCGACACCCCGCTGGTTTCCAGTCTGCTCATGAATGCCATTCCGGCCCAGGTGGCAGGCTGCAAACGCATCGCAGTAGTTTCGCCNCCAAGACAGGATGGCTCGCTCAGTCCCTGCCTGCTCGCTGCCGCGCATCTTTTGGATATTGAAGAAGTTTACCGCGTAGGCGGCGCCTGGAGCATCGCAGCCCTCNCCTTTGGCACCAGTAGCCTGCCAGCNTGCGATGTAATCGCCGGGCCTGGCAATATCTATGTGGCTACTGCCAAAAAACTNCTGCAGGGCANTGTCGGCATTGACATGATCGCAGGCCCAAGCGAGATCCTGATTTTNGCGGACAAATCCGCCAATCCCGCCTGGATTGCGGCCGACATGCTCTCCCAGGCGGAACACGACAGCCTCGCAAGCGCCATCTGCCTCACTGACGATGCCCGCATTGCCGAGCGCGTACTGACCGAACTGGAGCGCCAGCTGCCCAGTCTGCCCAGAAACGGGATTGCCGCAAAATCTCTTGCCGATTGGAGCTGCGTAGTCCACGTCAACAAACTGGCAGTGGCAGTGGCAATAGCGAACAGCATCGCGCCTGAGCATCTCGAGCTCTGCTGCCGCGAACCCTGGGCCCTCCTGCCCTCGCTAAAGCACGCTGGCGCGATTTTCATGGGCCAGCATAGCGCGGAGCCTGTGGGCGACTATTTNGCCGGNCCAAACCACGTGTTGCCAACGCTGGGCACAGCGCGGTTTTCCTCCGGACTTTCGGTGCAGACATTCTGCAAAAAGACCAATATAATCGCTGCATCCAGGACATTCCTGCGCGAAAACGCAGCTGACATCGCGGCGCTTGCGCGCATGGAAGGGCTGGAAGCGCATGCGCGCTCTATCGAGATCCGCAATGCCCGCTCCCAGGCCAGGAGGGAAGATGAAAGTAGTCTATAAAACGGACATCACGGCATATCCCCTGGCCAGTCGCGGCAAAGTCCGGGATATTTATGCAATTGACGATGAAACATTGCTGATTGTAACGACAGATCGCATGTCCGCATTCGACGTCGTGCTGGCCGAGCCCGTGCCTTTCAAGGGNGTAATTCTCAANCAGCTCACGCTCTTCTGGATGCGCAAATTCGATGACATGGTGCCAAATCACGTACTCGAATACGATATCGCCCGTTTTCCCGAGACTCTGCAGCCCTGGAGCGAGGAACTGGAAGGCAGGGCAGTCATTGCGCGCAAGGCNAGACCGCTGCCTGTGGAATGCATAGTNCGCGGCTATCTGGCAGGCTCAGGCTGGAAAAGCTATCAAAAAACAGGCCGGATATGCGGACAGAAGCTGCCCGCTGGGCTTCAGGAGNCTGACAGGCTCTCGCCNCCAGTCTTCACGCCCTCCACCAAGGCTGCCCTTGGCAGGCATGATGAAAATATTGATTTCCTGCAAATGGCCGCGCTCACAGGCGATCAGGCTGCTGAAAAGGCCAGGCTGCTGGCCCTGGCGATTTACGACAAGGGCGCGGCGTATGCNGCNCAACACGGCATCATTGTGGCCGATACCAAATTTGAATTCGGGTTCATAGACCACACNCTGCATCTCATTGATGAAGTCCTCACGCCGGATTCCTCNCGTTTCTGGCCTGAAGCCGCCTGGAAGCCAGGCCAGGCGCAGCCCAGCTATGACAAGCAGTATCTGCGCGACTGGCTNAACGCCCAGGACTGGAATCACGAGCCGCCTGCGCCCAGGCTGCCCCAGCAGGTGATTGACGCCACAGCCAGCCGTTACCAGGCGGCATACGAAGCGATAACTGGCAAGAAATTTTCAACGCAATAAAATATAATGTGTCTCTGGAGGAGGAGCCATGTTGCTCGAAGGTAAAAAAGCATTGGTCATGGGCCTTGCCAATAACCGCAGCATCGCCTTTGGCATTGCATCGTCGCTGAAAGCGCATGGCGCGGCGCTGGCATTCAACTATGTTGGCGAAGCCATCAAAAAAAGGGTTGAACCGCTCAGCGCGGAATTAGGCGGCGAATTCACATTCCAGTGCGACGTATGCGATGATGGCCAGATTGATCAGGCAGCCAGCCTTGTGAAGGAAAAATGGGGCAAATTCGATATTCTCGTGCATTCCATCGCTTTTGCCAATCGCGAGGATCTGGGCCACAGATTCATTGACACCTCGCGCAAGGGCTTTGACCTGGCGCTGGAGGTTTCCTGCTACTCCCTCACGGCCCTGTGCCGCGCTTTCGAGCCGCTGTTCAATGATGAAGCCTCAATCATCACAATGACCTATCTTGGCTCAAACAAGATCGTCCAGGGCTATAATGTAATGGGTGTGGCCAAGGCCGCGCTTGAAGCCTCTGTGCGCTACCTGGCCTATGATCTTGGACCCCGCGGCATAAGGGTGAATGCGATCAGCGCCGGGCCGATCAAGACACTGGCCGCGTCCGCAGTTTCCAGCCTGAAAGACATCTTCACCCATGTGGCAGCCCATTCGCCTCTAAAGCGAAACGTTACAGCGATGGAAGTGGGCGGCGCGGCTGTTTTTCTGGCTTCCGATCTCTCCCGCTCTGTAACGGGCGAGACCATCTATGTAGACAGCGGCTTCAACAAGATAGGCGCTGTCTAATGGACTGGGGACTTTTAAATGCTATTGGCATCACTCTCATGGCCGCCCTGGGACTCTGGGCGCTGAAACGCTCCCATGACAAAAATGATTGAATATTTATGCTCACTGTTATAAAATGCAGGGAGAGGTTATGTGGAGCGTAATTGGCGTCATTCTCATCCTTGCGCTGGCGTTCGCAATCAGCAGGGCGACCAGGGGAACGGTTTTCAGAAGCAGCTGCGGCTGCACGCCAAATATCGCGAGGCTGAAAAATCTTGAAAGCAGCAATTGCGGATCTGACGATCCGCACGGGAACAAGCGATGAAAATTAAATTCTGGAGCGATTTTGCCTGTCCCTATTGTTATATAGGCGAAAAGCGCCTGCTAAACGCCATTAACAAGCTTGGCGTCGCAGACAAGATCGAGCTGCAGCCAATGGCTTTTGAACTCGACCCAACGGCCCCGAAAACCGTTGAGACAGACACTGTTACAAGATTCGCCAGAAAATACAGGATGCCTGAAGCCGAGGCCAGGGCCCAGGTGGAGCATATTTCAAAGCTCGGGCGCGATCTTGGCCTGGAATTCAACTATGCCCAGTCGCAATACACCAATACATTTGATGCGCACCGGCTCATGAAACTGGCTGAGGACAGGATTTCCGCCAATGTCATGAAGCTGGATTTCCTGCTCTTTGACGCCTACTTCGCAAAAGCGCAGCAGCTTGCAGACTGGAAAGTCCTGATCAGGCTGGGCAAGGAAGCGGGCCTGGCGGAGGCAGACATCCAGTCCATGCTTGAATCAGGCCTCTACGCGCAGGGAGTGCGCGCAGATGAACAGGCCGCGGCTGCCGCAGGCGTGCGGGGCGTGCCCTACTTTGTTTTCGAAGACGGCGTAACGGTGCCTGGCGCAGCCTCCGAAACAGACTTCGAGCTGCTAATCCGCCGCAATCTGTCCGGCTCCACAATCAGCGGCACAGGCCGCGGCCAGACATGCGGATCTGAAGGCTGCCAGCTCGGCGGCCAGCGGCCATGAGCCACGCAGGCGCTGCCTGATTCGTTCCCTCTTTATCCAGCAAAACTCCCGCAGCCAGCATCGCCTGGCTGTTTCTATTTATATATCATGACAGATATTTGGTTCATCCGGATTTTGCGTACCTTTGACATAAAAAGGGACATGGGTTCCAATCGGGGAAACTGCAAACAATCCTCGAAAAGGCGGAATCACCATGTCCACGAGCCTTCTGTATCACGCATTCGGGTTGTCTGACTATGCTTATGTCCACCAGAAATTTGCCAATGGCGGCATCATTTTCAGGGTGCGTCCAAAATGGAGACTTATTCGCTGTCCGGTGTGTCGGGCAAGGAATGTAATTCGCAGGGGTTTTTGTGTACGCCGGCTACGGACTACTCCCATTGGATTTAAGCCTGTCTGGCTTGATGTGGAGCTTCCGCGTGTTTATTGCCCTGAATGCGGGTGTGTGCGCCAGATAAACCCCGTGATTGCGCGGCAACGCAAGAGCTATACTCGCGCCTTTGAGAAGTATGTTGTTATGCTGGCAAAGGTCATGACTTTGGCTGATATTGCAAAAATACTCGGCATAAGCTGGGATTGCGTAAAAGATATTGTCAAATCGCGATTGCTCAGGAGATTTTCGAAAGTGTCATTCAAGGGCGTCCGTGACCTTGGGATTGATGAAATCAGTGTCCGCAAGGGGCACAAATACCTCACAGTAGTAATGGACCTTGAACGTGGCAACGTGATTTATGTTGGGGATGGCAAGGGAGCCGATGCCTTGAACGGATTTTGGAAACGTCTCGGCAAATATGCCAAAAATATCATGGCGGTAAGCACAGACCTGTCGGCCGCTTATATTTCCGCAGTTTTGGAGCATCTTCCAGGCGTGCCTCTCGTGTTTGACCATTTTCACCTCGTCAAACTGGCAAACGATACTCTCACAGAAACAAGGCGTGGCCTTTACCATGAGCTTAAAGATAAAATGGGCAAAGATGTAGTAAAAGGTATGCACTGGATTCTGTTGAAAAATCACGAAAATTTGTCCGAAGAAAAAGGCGAAGCGTCCAGACTGCAAGAAGCGCTGGAGCTGAATGAGCCGCTCGCTCTCGCTTATTACATGAAAGAAGACATGAGGCAATTCTGGCAGCAATCAGGCAGAGAGGAAGCGGAAAAGCTCATTAACAGCTGGCTTGCCCGCGCCTGGTCGTCTGGCATCACAAACCTGATAAAACTGGCAAACACGATAGCCATTCACAAGTTTGGCATTCTAAACTGGTATGATCATCCAGTCTCGTCTGGAAAAGTGGAAGGAACAAACAACAAGATCAAGGTGCTCAAAAGGATGGCCTATGGCTATAGGGATATGGAGTTCTTCAAGCTGCGCATCCTGGCCATCCACGAGGCAAAGTACGCTCTTGCCGGATGAGCCTGCAAGATGAATATTAGCGAAAACGGACAGGAAGCGAAAGGGCAAATTTTCACGCTTGACGAAAGTCAGCTGCGAAACCATGTAGCTGAAGTGGTTCGGGAGAATGTGGAAGAGACACTCAATGCGCTTCTTGATGCGGAGGCGGATGGTCTGTGCAAGGCACAGCGTTACGAACGGAATGATGAGCGGGTGAGCACTCGCGCAGGCCATTACACTCGTACTTTTCAGACAAAAGCAGGCACGGTGAAGCTGAAGATGCCCAAGTTGCGCCAGATACCTTTTGAAACGGAGATCATAGAGCGGTACAAACGCAGGGAAGCATCCATTGAAGAATCCATGGTGGAAATGTACCTGGCTGGCGTTTCGGTGCGACGTGTTGAGGACATAACTGAGGCGCTTTGGGGCACTCGTGTAAGCCCTGCCACTGTAAGTGCGCTGAATCAAAAGATTTATGAAAAAATAGAAGCGTGGAGAAAGCGTCCATTAAGCGAGCATTATCCTTATATCTTTGTTGATGGGATATGGCTCAAGCGCAGCTGGGGTGGTGAAGTTGCATCAATTTCAGTATTGGTAGCCATAGCTGTGAACAGCCAGGGTTATCGTGAAATCATCGGCGTAGCAGAAGGCTCAAAAGATGACAAAGAGAGCTGGACAAACTTCCTTCGCACCCTTAAGGAGCGAGGTCTTAAAACAGTAGATCTAGTGGTCTCCGACAAAAGTCAGGGGTTGACCGAGATTCTGGGTGATTTTTTCCCAAAAGCAAAATGGCAAAGATGCGTAGTACATTTTTATCGCAATATCTTGACAGCGGTGCCAAAGGGGAAAGCAAAGGAAGTTGCCTTGATGCTTAAGGCGATCCATTCTCAGGAGGACAAAGAGGCAGCCAGAAAAAAGGCAAAAGATGTCATCGACAAACTCATGGCAATGAAACTGCAAAAAGCAGCCAGCCTCGTAGAAAAAGGCTTTACGGATACTTTGTCATATTACGATTTTCCCTCGCATCACTGGAGAAGCATAAAGACAAATAATCCGCTAGAGAGGATCAACCGGGAGATTAGACGTCGAACTCGGGTGGTAGGCAGTTTCCCAGATGGTCAATCAGCAATCATGCTAGTGAGCGCCCGCTTGAGGTACATCGCCGCCAACAAATGGGGAACAAAACGATATATGA
>JAAUYW010000049.1 GCA_014804915.1 Desulfovibrio sp.
TCAATTTTGAAATTGGCGACGAAGTGCGCGTGCTGGAGGGTCCTTTCAAGGATTTCAACGGCGTAGTTGAAGATGTCAATCATGACAAGGGCAAGTTGAGGGTATCTGTTTCAGTATTTGGACGCCAGACGCCAGTTGAACTGGATTTTACCTATGTTTCAAAAGGCTAGGGCGTTTTTGGCCTGAAATGGCTCCAGGGCGCTCGCAGCCTGGGATGGCCATGCTGGCCGGCATATAACTGGCGACAAGGACAAGGAAAAATGGCAAAAAAAGAAGTTGCAAAGATCAAGCTGCAGATTCCGGCGGGCGCGGCCAATCCTTCGCCGCCAGTTGGCCCGGCTTTGGGCCAGCATGGTCTGAATATCATGGCGTTTTGCAAGGAATTCAACTCCAGAACCCAGGATCAGAAGGGGATGATCATCCCTGTTGTGATCACTGTATATGGCGATCGCTCTTTTTCGTTCATCACCAAGACGCCTCCGGCGGCTGTGCTGATCATGAAAGCCGCCAAGATTGAGAAGGGCTCCGGCGAGCCCAACCGCAACAAGGTGGGCAAGCTGACGATGGATCAGGTGGAAGAGATAGCCAAAATCAAGATGCCTGATCTCAATGTCGCCAGTCTGGAAGCAGCTGTAAAGACGATAGCAGGCACTGCGCGCAGCATGGGCGTGGAAGTGTCCTAGGGCCCGCGAAAATTTCAGGTCATTTGTACTGCCATCAGGCAGGAGACAAGAGGTTGTTATGGCAAAACACGGCAAGAAATTCCGGCAGGCGAGCGAGGCTGCGAATCCGCAGGAAAAATACAGCGTGGAAGAAGCGGTTGAAAAATCACTCGCTGCCTCTTTCGCCAAATTCGATGAAACTGTGGACGTTGCGCTGAAGCTGGGCGTGGATCCCAAATATTCCGACCAGATGGTGCGCGGCGCGGTGACATTGCCTCACGGACTTGGCAAGGAAGTGCGCGTCGCTGTTTTTGCCAAGGGGGAAAAGCAGGCCGAGGCCAGGGCTGCGGGCGCTGATTATGTTGGCGCCGAGGATCTTGTCCAGAAGATCAAGGACGGCTGGCTGGAATTTGACGCGGCGGTAGCCACGCCGGATGTAATGGCGCTGGTTGGCCAGATTGGCCGCGTGCTTGGCCCGCGCGGCCTGATGCCCAATGCCAAGACAGGCAGCGTAACCTTTGATGTGGCGAAGGCAGTAAATGAGCTCAAGGCAGGCCGCGTTGATTACAAGGTAGACAAGGCCGGAGTGGTTCACGCGCCGCTTGGCAAGGTTTCCTTTGGCTCCGAAAAGATCAGGGGCAATCTCAAGGCCTTTCTGGATGCGGTGAATCGCGCGAAGCCGTCTGGCGCCAAGGGCACCTATATGCAGTCCATGGCGGTGTCCACTACAATGGGCCCTGGCATGAAAGTTGACATGGGCAAGGTCAAGGGCTTTCTTGAGAATTGAAAAATTTTCAGGAGCGTTTTCGCTCCTGATTTGGCAATGAACGGAAACTCGGGTCGAAGACGGCAGGCGGCAGTAAGTCCTGCCCAGACTTCAGCAATCCCGTCTTTCCATCCGGCAACCCGCAACGTGAGAGGTTCACGTGACAAGGTCTGAAAAAGCCGTATTAATTGACGAGATCAGGGAGAGAACCGGGAGATCGTCGCTGGCGGCGCTTACGGACTTCAAGGGCATGACGGTGGATGAGCTGACGGGCCTCAGGGTCAGCCTGCGCAAGGCAGGCGGCGAATACCATGTAGTCAAGAACACCCTGGCGCGCATAGCTCTGACTGATGGCAAGCACGATGTGCTCAAGGATAAATTCCATGAGAACTGCGGCGTTGCCCTTGCGTTTGACGATCCGGTTCAGGTAGCCAAGGCATTGAGCGATTTTGTGAAAAAGAGCAAGATATTCAAATTGCGCACAGCGAGTCTGGAAGGCAAGGAAATGTCTCCGGAGCAGGTCGAGGCCCTGGCGAAACTGCCAGGCCGCGAGCAGTTGCTGGCGCAGTTGCTGGGCACAATGAACGCCGTGCCGACCAATCTTGTGTCCCTGTTTGCAAATCTCGTGCGTGGTTTGCTCTATGCCCTGAAAGCTATTGAAGAGAAAAAAGCTGCGTCCTGAAGAGGGAGAAGGAGACTATCATGGCAGTGACCAAAGAAGAAGTTGTTGAATTCATTTCCAATATGACAGTGCTTGAGCTGTCCGAATTCATCAAGGAACTGGAAGAGAAGTTTGGCGTGTCAGCGGCCGCGCCCGCAGCCGCAATGGTTGTAGCGCCTGCTGCCGGCGGCGGCGATGGCGCGCCAGCCGAAGAGGAAAAAACCGAGTTTGATGTTGTGCTGAAGGGCGCAGGCGCCAACAAGATCGGCGTCATCAAGGTTGTGCGCGCGCTGACCAGCCTCGGCCTCAAGGAAGCCAAGGAAAAAGTTGACGGCGCTCCCTCCACAATCAAGGAAGGCGTATCCAAGGAAGAGGCTGAAGAGGCGAAGAAGCAGCTCACCGAAGCCGGCGCCGAAGTCGAAATCAAGTAGAGCGAAAATACGCGATTTGAAACGAAGCCAGGGCGACCTGGCTTTTTTTATAGGAGTTCCCGTATGGCTTGGGGAATGCGCCAGCACCGGCTTTTGCCCGTTCAGGAAAACAGTTCCTCCAGAAAGAATTTCCGCATCGCATTGGCATCGCAGCCTGCGAACCAGTCCTCCCACTGGCAGGCGCAAAAAGCCTGGGCAAGCTGTTTCTGGCTAAGCTGAAGCCCCACAAACGCTTTCGCCAGCTCCTCGATGGGGCGGTCGCTGAAAAAATCGCCGCTGATGCGGCAGGCCCGAATCACGCCGCCTGCTGTCTGCAGATGGATTGCCACCTCCCCCCAGGCAAAGCGGCGCCTTTTTTCCAGGTCATACGCTGGCGAGCTGCCGTGATTCCAGGCCCAGGTCCGGTATTTGCGATTTGCCAGGGCTTCCGCTTCTGCCAGGGCCTCTGGAGGGAGCAGGGCGCTTCCCCGGGCGCAGCGCGAGATTAGCGCGTTTTCAAGATCTGCGAGAGTTAGCGGGGCCGGGCAGAGCGCGAGNAGATTGCCTGTGCGCGCTTTTTGCGATGCTATGCCCCTGGAGCGCAGCTTNTCGCCGCTTACGCGCAGGAGGCTGTGCATTGCCNCAAGATTGGCGTCAAAGAGAAGCGTGCCATGGTGGAGAACTCTGCCTGCGCGAATCAGCTGGCCGCTTCCCGAGATTTTCNGGCCGCGAATTTCCAGGTCATTGCGCCCGGAAATTTCGGCGCTGACGCCAAGGGCTGCCAGGGCTGCGCAGACAGGCTCAAGATAGCGGCGGAAATCNATCCGCATATTTTTTNGGGCTGTTTCAATGAATGANAAATTGAGATTTCCGGCATCGTGATAAACGGCGCCGCCGCCGGAAATGCGCCGGANTATCGGCACGNCAAGCCTTTCCGCAAGCGCCTCGTCAACCACTTCCGCAGTAACCTGGTGCCTGCCAATGATGATTGACGGGCTGTTTTGCCAGAGCAGGAAAAGGCCNTCNCCNNNTTCGCNNGCATNGAGGAACAGCCATTCCTCNAGCGCGAGATTAAGGGCCGGATCGCGGCCAGGGAGTTCAAGATAGCGCATGGTTTTNNNNTTNNNGNCNCTTGCAGGATNTGTCCAGGAATNTGANCCTNNCNNNAATTTTACCCGGATTTGTCTGGAACACAAGGGNTGCGGANCTNGCGNCNGGCCGGGGCGCGCCTTGAAAACTGGCGCGAGATAGGGTAAGGGAAGAAAAAAAGGAAGGCGCTGGCATGNCTTCAGACAGTCCGGTTGCAGTGGTTACTGGCGGCTCGCGGGGGATTGGGCGCGCGATTGCGGAAACACTCGCCCTTGCCGGGCACAAAATCATGCTNACTTACGTGAGCCGTCCGGNCGAGGCGGCCAATGTGGTGGAGACAATCAGGGCGAAGGGCGGCGAGGCCGCCGCATTTGCCCTGAACGTCGCGGANGAGCAGGCAGTTTGCGATTTTTTCGCTACGGAAATAAAGGAAGTCAATCTGGCGGTGCTGGTCAANAATGCCGGCGTGGTAAAGGACGGNCCGCTGTTGCGCATGAAGGGCGAGGCATTCCGGCATGTGCTGGATGTCAATCTTTGCGGCGCTTTCTACTGCAGTCGCGAGGCAGCCAAAATCATGGTGCGCAAGCGCAGGGGCCGGATTATAAATATCGCGTCCGTAGTCGGGCAGATGGGCAATTTTGGCCAGGCCAACTATACTGCCGCAAAGGCCGGCCTGATTGGTCTTACCAGGACCTGCGCCCGCGAGCTGGCTGGCCGCAATATCACAGTCAACGCCATTGCGCCGGGCTTTGTTGAAACCGATATGACCAGCGGACTNGATGAGGCGCTGCGCGCCTCATATCTTGAGCAAATTCCGCTGAAGAGGATGGGCGAGGCGCAGGAGGTGGCCGACGCGGCCGCTTTTCTGGCNTCNGACAGGGCAGCCTATATAACCGGACAGGTTATTGCGGTAAACGGCGGCCTGTATATGTGAAATAGTTGCGTTTTTCNGGGCATGGTGGCAAAAAGGGCGCCAATGGAATTGTTAATCCACAGGAGTGAGAGCAATGTCGTCAGAAGTGAAAGACAAGGTTATCAAGATCATAGTTGACCAGCTGGGCGCGTCGGCCGATCAGGTCAAGCCTGAGGCCTCGTTTGTCGAGGANCTGGGAGCGGACAGCCTGGATCTGACAGAGCTGATCATGGCGATGGAAGAGGAATTCGATATTGAAATCGCCGATGATGACGCCCAGAAAATCATGAAAGTGCAGGATGCCATAGATTACATCGAAAACCACAAATAGGCCGCATTCAAAAAACCGGGGCGCCGCCAGGCGCCCCCTATCAACAAGGAGCCCGCATGAATCGCCCGAGAGTAGTGGTCACCGGCGTTTCCGGCATTACTCCCCTTGCCAATGACTTGCCCACTACCTGGAAAAGATTGCTTGCGGGAGAATCGGGAATCGGGCCGATTACGTTATTTGACGCCACAGGCTTTAATTCCCGGATAGCGGGAGAAGTCAAGAACTTCAATCCGGAGGATTTCATCAGNCCCAAGCAGGCGCGCCGCATGGATCGCTTCACCCATTTCGCTGTGGCTGCCGCCAGGATGCTGATTGATGACGCGGAACTTGAAATTGACGACGANGTCGCNGANGATCTGGGCGTAATTCTGGGCGTCGGCCTTGGCGGCCTGAGCACCATCGAGACCTGGCACACCAAATTGCTGGAATCCGGCCCGAACAAGATCACGCCTTTCATGATTCCGATGCTGATCTCCAACATGGGCCCTGGGCAGATTTCGATAGAAACAGGCGCGAAAGGNCCGAATGTGGTNACAACCACAGCCTGCGCTTCAGGAATCCACGCGATAGGCACCGCATACAGCGAAATCGTGCTGGGACGCTCAAGGCGGATAATTTCCGGCGGCGTGGAATCGACGATCACGCCCCTGGGNGTTGCCGGCTTCACTGCCCTGAANGCGCTGTCAACGCATCACAACGACGAGCCCGAAGTGGCTTCCAGGCCTTTTGACGCCACGCGGGATGGCTTTGTGGTTGGCGAAGGCGCTGGCCTCCTGCTGCTGGAAGACCTGGACGCGGCGCTTGACCGCGGGGCAAGGATCTATGCCGAAGTCGTCGGTTATGGCGCCTCTGGCGATGCCTATCACATGACTGCGCCGCATGAGACAGGCGAGGGCATGGCAAGCGCGATGAAGAGGGCCATGAAAGACGCCCGNGTAAAACCCGAGCAGATTGGCCACATCAATGCCCATGCCACTTCTACGCAGCTGAATGACAGCACCGAGACAAAGGCGATGAAGCTGGCTTTTGGCGATCATGCCAAGAACCTGAAAATCTCGGCTACCAANTCCATGACTGGCCATTTGCTCGGCGCGGCCGGGGGGATTGAATCCGTGTTCACGGCCATGGCCCTGCGNGACGGCATTGTTCCGGGCACGATCAATCTTGAGCACCCTGATCCGGCCTGCGATCTTGACTATGTAGCCAGCGGCTCGGAAAAACATGACTTTGAATACGCGATGTGCAATTCTTTTGGCTTTGGAGGCACAAACGCCAGCCTGGTGCTGAAGAAATGGGCCGCATAGCGGATTCTTAAAGAGGTTGCGTCTTCATGGATGAGTTATTTCTCTCGGATCCNGAGCTCGCGAAAGTTGTGGCTCTGGAATCGGATCGCCAGATCAGGAAGCTGGAGCTGATCGCATCCGAAAATTTTGTTTCGCCGGCTGTCCGGCAGGCGCAAGGCAGCGTTCTGACGCACAAGTATGCGGAGGGCTATCCTGGCAAGCGCTATTATGGCGGCTGCGAATATGTTGACATGGCCGAGACCCTGGCGCAGGAGCGCGCCAGAAAACTGTTTCAGTGCGAATATGTGAATGTGCAGCCGCATTCCGGCTCNCAGGCCAACATGGCGGCCTATTTCGCGTTTCTGAAGCCTGGCGACACNATTCTGGGCATGGATCTTTCGCATGGCGGCCATCTCACCCATGGCAGTCCCGTAAATTTTTCTGGCAGGCTGTTCAATTTCGTGAGCTATGGCGTGAATCGCGAGACCGGCCGGATTGATTATGACGAGCTGGCAAGGCTTGCNAGGGAGCGGCGGCCGGCAATGATTGTGGCTGGCGCGAGCGCCTATTCCAGATTTATAGACTTCGCCAGATTTCGCGCAATCGCGGATGAGGTTGGCGCCAAACTGATGGTGGACATGGCGCACATCGCTGGCCNTGTGGCTGCCGGGCTGCATCCGAGCCCATTGCCCCATGCGCATATCACTACCACTACCACGCACAAGACGCTGCGCGGGCCCAGGGGCGGCATGATTCTTTCAGCCGATGAAAACGGCCGCCAGATCAACAGCCAGATCTTCCCTGGCACGCAGG
>JAAUYW010000050.1 GCA_014804915.1 Desulfovibrio sp.
GCCTAGTGAAAATGGCTTCTAATTGTGAGCTTCTTCTTCTATCTGAAATATGTGCCTAACGCAAGGCGCCAGCCTCCCCGTAACGCACTTGCGCCAAAAACAGACCCCTGGCCGGAGCTGTGGCTACAGGCAGGGCGGCGCGGCTTTTTTTTGCAAGAATTTGCGGCAAATCGCTCCAGTCAAGCTTGCGCTTCCCTATGGCTGCAATAAAACCAGCCATATTGCGCACCATCTGCTTCAGAAAGCCGCTGCCTGTCACGCTGAGCGTCAGCATTGGCAAATGCGGCGGCAGCCATTCTGAAACCTGGCTCTCCGCAAGCCTGATATCAATGATCTCGCGCACAGTGGATTTCACATCCGTGCCTGCGTTCTGAAACGATGCAAAATCATGGCAGCCCGCAAACGCATCCAGGCCGCAGTCAATCGCCCGGACAGACAGCGGCCCGCACTGCCAGACATAATTCCGCAATTCAGGCGCTACAAAAGCGCTTTCCTGCCAGAATCTGTAGATGTACGTTTTGGCTATCGCATCCTTGCGCGCATGAAAGGCTGCTTCCGCCCTTTCTGCGGCCAGTACGCGAATATCCGCAGGCAGCACGCAATTCAGACGCTTGCGCCAGTCCCAGTCGCGCTCTGGCACATCGCAATGCGCCACCTGACACAGGGCGTGCACTCCGGAATCAGTGCGGCCAGCCCCGTGCACACGCACAGGCTGGCGCAATAGCGTAAAAAGCGCCGTTTCCACGGCGCCCTGAATCGTTGGCTGCGAAATTTGGCCGGCCTGCAATTGCCAGCCGCAATACGCGCTGCCATCATAGGCAAGCGCCAGTCTGAGCCGCAATCATTCTCCCAGGCGCAAACGCGTGATCATTTCGGTAAACTTCGCTGTCTTGGCAGGATTGGTATATGTGAGAATCTCGCCTGACTGCTTCGGAGCCATGCCCGACAAAATCCGCACCGCAACGCGCTCATCCATGTTTTCAAGAGCCTGCGCGGCCATGCGCGGCTTCATATTGGCATACATCTGCACCAGCGATTTGACCTTCTTGTCTTCTACATCCTTCGCCTCGCGCAGCACATCCTTCATTTTGTCTTCAGCGGACTGCAAGTCTTTCAGGCGCTGATCCATCTGCTGCCTGAGCATCAGCATATCCTGCTGCTGGCGCGCCAGTTCCTGCGATTTGGCATTATGATCCAGCATCGCCTGCCTTGGCGCAATGTTGGGCGCTGGCGCGTCAAAAGCCGGACTCCCCTGGGGCAATGGCGGCAATACGCCAGTTTGCGAAGCCATGTTCCCCCCCTCGCGCATTGGCAATGGCGAGCCGTCAAACCCCTGGCCATTGGGAATATTGGCGGGCAGCGGCGGCGCGCCCGGCATTACTGGCGGCTGGCCAGTCAATGGCGCCACCTGCTCAGCTGGCGAAAATGGCGAAGCCTGGCCAGGCGCCTGGGGCACAGGCATATCAATTGTCGCGGCATGCGCCACCTGCGCGCTGCCCAGAACTGGAATTGGCAGGGCTTTCAGCGCCAGCATATTAAGGCCGCTTTCTTCAGGCTGCTGTTTCGGCTGCTCCGGCTCAGGCAAAATCACGCCGGCTGCAGCCAGCGGCGCGTCGAGCGCCGGCGGCTCAGGCAAAACCGGAGTAATCAGGGAGGCGTTGCCAGCCATCGGCGCAGCCGGGCCCGCTGGCACAAGCGGCGCCGGCAATGCTGCCTGCCCTTCTGCGCCTGGCCTGCGCGGCTTCGCTGCGGCCGCCAGTTCCGCAGCAGCTGCTCCCTGCGGCATTTCTTCAGGCTCCTGACGCGCCACTTCCATAATTTCCTGACTAACTGGCGCGCTGAACTCCTGCACAGGCTCAGTCTGCTCCGCATTTTCAGAAACAGAATTTGCGCCAAGCCACGCCGGCATGGGCAAGTCAAACAGGGCCACGCCCATTATCGCAAGCTTGAGACAGCCCAGAGCCAACAGGCACTTAATCAGTCTCGAGAGCCGGAGCTTTATGGCGGATTGTCGCGATTTCGTCATTGAAGTTCAATTCCTGCTTTTGTTCAGCGCGATAATACTGAATTTTATGTTTTTCGCTTAATTTTTCCAGAACCTTACGGTCAACAGCGCATGCCGCAAGATGCTGTCTGGCTTCCTCTCTCAATTGCGCCAGCATCCGCTCCTGCATTGCAAGCACTTTTTTATCTGCTTTCAGTCCCTTGATATATTGGTCATGCAACCAGAAATCCGCAGCCTGCAAAGCCTCGCCAGCGGCCTTTTCCTCGGCGGCCGCCAGCTCGTCTTCCAGCGCGCGAAGCTGTCTGCTGCAAGCATCCAGCCGAGCCTGCGCATCCGCAAGCCGCACCTTGGCTTCTTCTTCAAGCTGGCTGCGATAATCCAGCACTTTCTGCATTTTAAATTTAAAAGCCATTCCCGCAAGCCTCTTGACACCTTTTAAATCAATTCACACCCCTGCTTGCAAAAATCAGGCCACAAATCAATATCCACTAACTCAAATTGCCGCCTGGCTTATGCCTGCCGCATGATTAACCGGCCCGCAACCCTGGCCAGGATTGTAGCTTTTTCTCAATGCCAGATTAAGGTAGCGCTGGGCCTGGACTATTGCCACTTCAAGCGGCAGCCCCTTGCCAAGGCCGGTAGCTATGGCTGCGGAAAGCGTGCACCCTGTGCCATGATTATTGCCGGTGTCAACGCGTGGCTGAGGCAGCTGCCGCGGCGCGCAGCCAGGCAGGCAAAAATAATCCGTAACCATAATGCTGCCTGGAATATGGCCGCCCTTGATCAGGACGGCTTTTGCGCCCATTGCCAAAAGTTTCTCTCCGGCGGCTTGCGCTGTTTCCGCAGAATTTACCTTGATGCCTGTCAGCATTTCCGCTTCCGGCGTATTGGGCGTGAGCAAGTCGCACTCCGGAATTATCTCCTCCGCCAGGGCCTGAACTGCGGGTTCTTCCAGAAGCCGGCTGCCAGACTGACTGACGCTCACCGGATCCACAACCAGCGGAAAAACCCGATCCCTGAGAATCGGCGCAATGGCGCGAATTATCTGCGCAGAGAAAAGCATTCCGGTTTTGGCTGCCTGCACTGGAAATCCATCCAGCACAGTGCGCAATTGCAGGGCAACAAACCCGGGTTCCGCGGCTTCAACGCCTTTTACGCCCAGGCCATTCTGGGCGGTTAACGCTGTGATCACAGTCAGGCCATAGCCACCCAGAGCCATGATGGTCTTGAGATCTGCCTGGATGCCTGCGCCGCCGCCAGAATCCGATCCAGCGACTGTCAAAATATCGGGTATCATCACATTCCTTTCAGTTCACTGCCAATAGGTATTAATCGGTCTAACGCCAAATACGCTTTAGAGCTGTCGCTTTGATGCCACGGCAGTCAGCACCGCCAGTATAGTCATACCAAGCAAAAAGACGCCTGTCAAAAAACTGGCCCCGAGCGCAGTGATTCCCATTTTGTCAAGTATGCCCCAGACCCATTCCATACAAGATTTTTTAATGGCGGCAGCTGTCTTCTGGCGGCTTTCGGCTTAACTCTTCAGGACTTGCCTGCCTCTAGAAGCAGTTGACCGTACTCATCCCTGGAATGCGTTGTCAGCACGGCTATGGTGAGGCTGCTGATCTGCTCCGGATCATTCAGTCTTGCAACAGCCTCCTGCCAGCCTGCAGGCAGCTCGCCAAATTTGAGCGCAAGCATTTCAAGCAAGCCAGCCCGCTGGGAACCCATGGCCGCTGCCCTGCCTTCCACCAGGCCTTCTGCTTTGCCTTTTGCCTCTCCTTCCGCCAGGCCTTCTGCTTTGCCTTTTGCCTCGCCTTCCGCCAGGCCTTCTGCTTTGCCTTTTGCCTCGCCTTCCGCCAGGCCTTCTGCGCGGGCTGTTTGCCGGCATTTCCTGATATCGTTTTGCACTTTTTCCATTAAATCTGAAAGCATCATTGCAGATTGCCCCCTTTCTCCGGCTGGTTGCCAGCCAGGCTCCACTTTCGCAATTCGCTTCTCAAGCCACCTGACCACTTCCCGATCCAGGCTTTCCGTTTCGGAATCTGTCTGGCGGCCAATCAGCTCCATGCCGATCTTCGCCAGCTGGTCGCCAGTTCTCGCCTGCTCGCCGCGAATCACATACGCGGCGTCCCCTTTGGCCCTTGCCAGTATTTCGATCGAGGAAAACGAGAACAGCGCCTTGTAGGCCGAATCGTGCGGAAAACGATTTGATGGCATTAGATGATTTTAGCGAAATTCAGGGATCCTGGCAAACATCCGGAAATTTCATGCCTGCATGAGCCCCAGTCCATACAAAAGATTCAAGAGATTTCCCAAAACTTGATTCGCTACCCCAGTCAGCCAGATTTTGGGGAAAGACACGGCATTGGACGCCATTGCGCAGGCTTTCGGATTGCGTTATATTTGCTGTAGTTCATTAGCAGACTGCCATTCGCCTTGCGGCGCATATCGGGGAGAAACCAAAGTGTGCAGAATCTGGTGCCTCATTCTGTTTCTGGCCCTGGCTCCTGTTGGCAATGCCGCCCAGATTAACAAGATCGCGGCTGTGGTCAATGGCCAGGTGATCACGATGTTTGATCTTCAAAAGCAAGCCATACCTGATCTGGCGCGGGCAAAAATCGGACCAGATGCCCTGCAAACCAGCGCGGCCCAGGAAATACTGCGCAAAAACCTGGATGACATGATACTTGACATCCTGATCGCGCAGGAAGCGAAGCGACTGAACGTGGCAGTTGGCAAGGCCGATGTCGACGCTGAAATCACGCGCATCATGCAAGCCAACAAGGTGAACAAAAAACAGTTTGAACAGCAGCTGGCCCAGCGCAAGATGACTGTGGAGAGCCTGCGCAAAAATCTGGAAAAGCAGATTTTGCGCCAGAAANTCATGGCNCATGGANGTCGGNCGCNNGNTAGTGGTGACTCCGNANGAGATNAGGGNNTATTATGANGCCCANAAGGGNNAGCCTNTATAANNNNGANGGGCTGCANATGGGNNTGCTNGTCTATNNNCCCAANGTGAANGCCGCCANNATNGCNNNCCAGATNANNNCAGGNAAAATCNNNTTTNCNGAGGCNTGCGCNAAATACTCAATCGCGCCCAACAAGGACAGGAGCGGGGATACCGGAGCTGTGGAATGGGACCGCCTGAATCCCGAATGGGGGGGCAAGCTGACCAAGATGCGCCCGGGAGATGTTACGGATCTCTTTCCGCTGCAGGGCTTCAAGGCGCAGATTCATCTCTTTCGGCCTGGAGGCGGGGAAGAAAGGCAGCTTACGCTGCAGGAAGCAACGCCACAGATAGACAACATCCTGCGCATGCCTAAAGCGCGGGAAAGATTTGGCGATTATTCCAAACAACTACGCAATAAAGCGGTTATCGACATCCGCCTCTAGCGAGGAAATNGAGGAAATTAATGACATTCGCAGAACTTGGCTCGGCCTTGCGGCAGGAGCGGGAAAAGCGCCATCTTTCAATAGATGATGTCGCAAGGCAGCTAAAAATCAACCCGCGGCTCCTGCACGCCCTGGAGGCTGNCGATGGCCAGGCTCTCCCCCACCCCGCTTACGCGCGCGGCTTTATCCGCTCCTACGCCGGTTTTCTCGGCTTCAGCCAGGAGGAGATCCAGCAATGGCTGTCAGACTTGCAGCCGGAAGATCTCAAAAAGCCAAANCCNGCAGANACAGGCCAGCCAGCCAGCAAGACTCAGGCGAGCCAGGAGGCGNCCCTGCCTGAATACGAGGCGCCGGCCAGGCGCCGCCAGAGAGGCGCAGGCAAGGCAGTTGGCGCCTGCCTGATTCTCTGCGCGCTCGCCGGCGGCGGGTACTGGCTCTGGCAATCCGGNCGTCTGCCNTTTCTGGAAATGAAAAAGGAAGAACCCGCAGAGATCATAAACAAGCTCCCTGGCGCTGATACATACGCTCCGCAACCNGCAGCCGCGCCGCCGCGCGNGGAAGAGCCGCCCNNGACAGTTNTAGCGCCTATCCAGAAACCGGAGACGCTGGAACAGGCAATTGGCAGCAGGGCAAGCGCTCCGGAAGCGCCCGCCAGCCAGCCTGCAATCCCCGCCGCGCCTGATGCTGGCGCAGGCGCAGAACCNGCAGCCCAGGAAACCGCTGAGCCAATCGAACCGCACAAGCTTATTATCACNGCCATAGAGGAATGCTGGGTGCATTCCACTGCCGACAAGACAGACACGCGCCAGTTTTCCTTGCGCAAGGGCGATACCTTTGCNCTCACTTTCGCGGATTTGCTTGAACTAAAGCTTGGCAATGCCGGCGGCGTNCGCTTGCGCTACGATGGCAATGAGCTGCCGCCGCCAGGCACATCCGGCCAGGTGCGNACCATTACATTTCCACCCAAAACCGATTNATGCGGGAATGGAAAGATCGGGGCATCATTCTCCGNNANGGCCATTTCCATGAAAACGATCTCTGGCTGAAGGCGCTGCTGGCCAGGCGCGGCCTGCAAACGCTATTTGCGTTTGGCGGAGCCAAAAGCAGGCGCAGATTTTGCGGCTGCCTCGACCAGCTCAATACCCTGGAATGCACNGTNCNCGTTTCCCGCACAGGCGAATACCTGAATCTCGAAGAAGCCACNTTGCTTGCCTCNCCGGTAAAACTGCGCACNGACTGGCNNGGAATGGGCATTGCCGTAAATTGCGCGCGCTTTACGGAAGCCTGCGCNATCACTCCGGAAAATTCCGGAGAAAGCTTTGCGCTGCTCGAAAGCCTGCGGGAACGCCTGGAACGGGACAGCAAAATGACTGGCTTTTTCCCGCTTTACTACAGNCTGCGTCTGGCAAGCGCGATCGGTTTTGCGCCGTCGTTTACTTCCTGCGCCNGTTGCGGTAAAATTATAAACGGTCAGCGCTATTTTCTGATTGAAGACGGGCAGACCATTTGCGCGGCATGCGCTGCNNCCGGTTCAGGATTAAGCCGNAAAAGACATATCCTGNTGACAGGCGCAGCTGCNGGCACGCTGGATTCTGTGCAGCATACATTGCCAGAAGACTGGAACGGAGCNGCNGGCACTGATTCCGATCTGCGCCTGGCTGCCCGGGTTATTGACAGTTTCACGCAATTCCACCTTGGCCTGGAATGGGACAACGGAATCTTTCGCAGAATATGAGCAGGGAGCTTGGCAAATGTATTTTCAGGATGTGATCCTGACACTCCAGAACTACTGGGCTGCGCAAGGCTGCGTCATTGAACAGCCCTCCGGAGTTGAATGCGGCGCCGGCACATTCAATCCGAGCACTTTTTTGCGCGTGATTGGGCCGGAACCATGGCGAGTGGCGTACGTGGAGCCATCGCGCAGGCCGACAGATGGCCGCTATGGGGAAAATCCCAACAGGCTGCAACGCTATTTCCAGTTTCAGGTAATACTCAAGCCATCGCCGGAAAATGTCCAGCAGCTTTATCTGGACAGCCTCGCGGCCCTCGGCATCAGACAGGAGGAACACGATATCCGCTTTGTGGAGGACGACTGGGAATCCCCAACTCTCGGCGCCTGGGGCCTGGGCTGGGAAGTGTGGCTGAATGGCATGGAAGTGAGCCAGTTCACATACTTCCAGCAAGTTGGCGGCATTGATCTTTTTCCTGTCAGCGTGGAGCTCACATACGGCCTGGAAAGGCTGGCCATGTATCTGCAAGGCGTTGAATCCGTATATGATCTGGCCTGGAACAGGGATGTAACCTATGGCGATATCTACCATCAAAACGAGGTGGAGCAATCGCGTCACAACTTTGATGCCAGCAATTCCGCCATGCTGCTTGGGCAATTCAACGATTATGAGCGCGAATGCAAGGCAATGCTGGAACTGGATCTGCCCTGGCCCGCTTATGACTACTGCCTGAAATGCTCACATACTTTCAATCTGCTGGATGCGCGCGGAGCAATCTCAATTACAGAGCGGGCAGGCTATATTGGAAGGGTACGCGCGCTTGCCGCAGGCGTGGCAGCGCATTATGCCAACCAAAGACAGGCGCAAGGCTATCCTATGCTGCGCAAGGGAAACAAAGATGCCGAGATTTGTGCTTGAAATAGGCGTCGAAGAAATTCCGGCGCGTTTTCTGGCTGGCGCCGAGGCAGCGCTTGTAAGTTTTTATACCGCCGCCCTGGCGGAAGCAGGCATCGGCCATGGAGAAATCAGGGCGTGGTCAACACCCAACAGGCTGGCTGTGGCTATCGAGAATTTGCCTGAAAAAGAGCCCGAGCGCAGGGAGATCATTACCGGACCGCCAGCCGCCATCGCCTGGAACAAAAATGGCGAGCCAGGTCCGGCGCTGCTTGGCTTTGTCAAAAGCAACGGCATCACGTCTTCGAAAGTATTCAGGCAAAAAACTGAAAAAGGCGAATACGTGGCTTTCCGCAAGACCAGCGGCGGCCGCCCTGTCGCCGATGTTCTCGCGGATCTCGCGCCAGCCGCGATTGCCAGCATACCATTTGGCAAAAAAATGCGCTGGGGCGCGCATGACGCAACTTTCGCAAGGCCCCTGCGCTGGCTGCTCGCCCTTTTTGGCGAGGAGGTAGTGCCTTTCAAATTCGGCCCGCTTGAATCCGGACGCAAGACCAGCGGACACAGGGTGCATGGTCCTGGACCTTTCGAGGTTGGCCGCGCAGAAGATTACGAAAAAATTATTGCCGAAAACTGCGCAGTCTGTCTTGACGGGGCGCGACGCGCCGAAATAATCCGGCAGGAAGGCGACAGGCTGGCCAAGGAAGTCGGCGGCGAAGTTCTCTGGGATGATAAGCTACTGGAAGAAGTGAGCGGTCTGGTGGAGCATCCTGTGCCAATGCTGGGCGCGTTTGACCAGTCTTTCCTGGAAGCTCCTGAGGAAGCGCTGCTCACAAGCATGCAAACGCATCAGAAGAGCTTCGGCATAAGAAGCAAATATGGACAACTGCTGCCCTATTTCCTGACAGTGCTCAATATTGACCCTGTTGACAGGGATCTGGTCAAAAAAGGCTGGGAAAGGGTCTTGCGCGCGCGCCTTGAGGATGCCCGTTTCTTCTGGCGCTCGGATCTGAAGCAGAATTTTGATGCGTGGCTGCAAAAGCTTGAACAGGTCATTTATATTGGCCCGCTTGGCAGCATGGCCGATAAAAGCCGAAGGCTGGAAGCGCTTTGTGAATGGCTGGCCTGGCAGCTCGCGCCGGACGCCCTTGACGCCAGGGAAGCCGCCCGCGCAGGCAAACTGGCGAAGGCAGATCTGGTCAGCGCGATGGTCGGCGAATTTGATACCCTGCAAGGAATAATGGGAGGCATTTACGCGCGGCGCGCAGGAGAAAGCGCCATTGTTGCCGACGCCATAAGCGAGCAGTATCTGCCTGCCGGCCCGGACACGCCTGCGCCAGCAACGGTTGCCGGCTGCATCCTCTCCATGGCTGACAAGGCGGATGCGCTCACTGGCTGCTTTGGCCTCAACATGATTCCTACCGGAGCTGCCGATCCAAACGGTCTGCGCCGCTGCGCGCTGGGCATTATCCGCATCCTGCTCGAGCGCGACTGGCATTTTGATGCCGCAAGGCTGTTCCGCAAGTGCCGTGAGCTCTATGGCGAAAAAAAATGGAAATTGACGCCAGAAGAAGCAGATTCCAGATTGCTTGAATTCTTTCGCTCGCGCCTGAAGAATTATTTCCTCTCTCTTGGCTACAACACCCAGATGGTGGATGCCGTCCTGGCTGTTGATGGCGCGAATCCGGCTGATGCCAGGGCCAGGCTCGATGCCCTGGCCGCATTCAGCAAATCTGGCAGCTTTTTGAATTCCAGCCAGACCCTGAAAAGAATCGAGAATATCACGCGCAAATCCGGCGTAAAAGAAATGAGTTGGGATGAAGAGCTGCTGCCAGAGCCAGCCGAGCAAGCGCTGGCCGCCAGACTGAAGGAGATATTGCCCAAATTGGATGCCTTGCTGGCCAGCGGAGCATATCCGGAAGCCCTTGCCATTCTCGACAATCTGCGCGAACCCGTAAACTCGTTTTTTGACAATGTGCTGGTTATGAGTGAAAATGAAAAACTGCGCGAAAACAGGTTGCGGCTTTTGAATGCCATTGGCAGCCGTTACAGCAAAATCGCCGCTTTCTCACTTTTGCAACTCTAAAAATGTTGACAACCGAAAAAAAACGGAATATATGTCATTGTTCATTGCAGAATTGCCCTGGATCAGGGAGGATAAATGGCCAATCACAAATCAGCAATCAAACGTCACAAGCAATCCCTGAAAAGGGCGGCGCGTAATCGCAGCCTGCGTACGCGCGTGAAAAATGTATTGAAGGATGCCCGGGCAGCCATACGCGGCAATGTCGAAGAGGATACAGCCAAGGCGCTCTCCATTGCCCAGTCTGTCCTGGGCAAAGCGACGACCAAGGGCGCGATCCACTGGAAAACAGCGTCGCGCAAGATTTCCAGACTCGCCAGGGCGGCTAACGCAGCCAAATAAACATTGACAGGCAGGCATTAATCCTGCATAAATACAAATCGCGCGCCCGTGGCCCAGCTGGATAGAGCAACAGGCTACGAACCTGTAGGTCAGGAGTTCGAATCTCTTCGGGCGCGCCAAAGTATTTCAATAGGATAGAGCTAGAAATAGCCTATCCTTTTTTTGTGCCTTGCGACCTGATTGCGACCTCATGCCGCAATCTTTCCCCCGCGTTTCCCCCTAATTTTTTATTCCCAACAGAAGCGTCCATAGGCGAGCGGGTCCTTAGCCTTTGTTGCCATGAGCAAGG
>JAAUYW010000051.1 GCA_014804915.1 Desulfovibrio sp.
TCAATGTAATCCCTGTACTGGTCATAACTGGCCGTGGCCGGAGCGAGAAGTATCACATCGCCAATGCACGCGCTCCCCTTGAGACGGGCCATTGCCTGGCGCAGGTTTTCATGCCAGCTGATAGGCACCACTCCCCCCCACGCTTTCTCGAAATTCTCGCGGCTGCCGCCAAAAAGGGCGACCTCGGCCACTTTTTCCTTAACCAATGGCGCAAGCGCAGCCAGATCGCCACCCTTGAATTTGCCGCCGGCAAGCAGGCGCACCGGCCTTGTGAACGCCTCCAGCGCGACCTTGAGCGCCGCTACCGTAGTGCATTTGGAATCATTCACGTATGTTACGCCCCTTACATCGCCAATTTTTTCAAGACGATGCGGCAATGGCGCAAAATTGGCCACGGCGCTGCGGGCATTTTCCAGGGAAACGCCGAAAAAGCGGCAAGCCTGCCAGGCGGCCTCCTCATTCAGCCGGTTGTGGGCGCCCAGCAGCTGGCTTTTCGGAAATGTGTCGCCCGCCCGGACATTGATACGGCGCCCGGGAATTGAAAATCTGGCTGCCGCCTCTTCAAGCCCCGGGCCAAGGATGGCCAGATCGCCCTCATCCTGGCAGCGAAAGATCCGGAATTTTGCATCTGCGTACTCCGCCATATCCTTATGGTAATCAAGATGGTTGGGGCTGAGATTAAGCAGGATGGCAACGCGCGGGCAAAATGTGGAGCAGCCCTGCAGCTGGAAGCTGGAGCATTCCAGCACAAGCACATCCGCCTTGCGGCCGGAAAGGACATATTCAGATAGCGGCGTGCCGATATTGCCGCCCAGGAAAACGGCATAGCCCTGGGTTTTGAGCATTGCCGCGGCGAGAGAGGCAGTAGTCGTCTTGCCGCTCGTGCCAGTTACCGCCAATACGGGCTCACTTTCCAGATAGCGCCAGGCAAGCTCCAGCTCGGAGAGAATTTCCGGCTTGCTGCCAGCGGCGTCCAGCAATTTCACCAGTTCGGCTATGGGCATGCCCGGGCTTGGCACAACCATGCCCGCGCCCGCAAATTGCCCGGATTCATGCGGGCCGGTAATGACCTCAATGCCTTTGGCTTCCAGTTCCCGCCTGCGCTCCGGAGTGACAGCTTCCGGATTCAGCTCAAGCAATCTCGTCCTTGCGCCTTCCCTGGCAAGCAGGGCAGCAGCAGCCCGACCAGATCTGCCAGCGCCAACTACAACGACCAGCTCGCCCTTCTCCGGCTTGCGCCCCCGGTTTTTTTCCAGAGCCATAATCACCTCAGCTTGAGCACGGACAGGGCTACCAGGCCCAGCAAAATGGAGAGTATCCAGAAACGGATAATGATCTTGGATTCAGGGACGCCTTTCAGCTCGAAATGATGATGCAATGGGGCCATGCGGAAAATGCGCTTGCCGCCTGTCCAGCGAAAATAGCTGACCTGCAGNATGACCGAAAGNGTTTCCGCCACAAAGATCGCGCCNACTATGGCGAGAATCAGTTCCTGCTTGCACAGGAGGGAGAGGTAGCCAAGGCAGCCGCCAATGGACAGCGAGCCGGTGTCGCCCATGAAAACCTGGGCCGGGTAGGCGTTGAACCAGAGGAAGCCAAGCCCGGCGCCNACCAGCGCCGCGCAGAAAACTGTCACTTCGCCGACTCCTGCGACGTATGGCACAAGCAGGTAAGCCGAAACAACGGCGTTGCCTGTGATATATATGAAAATCGCAAATACCAGGGCNGCGACAATGGAAGGACCGATNGCGAGNCCATCCANGCCATCCGTAAGATTGACGGCATTTGAAGCGGCTACCATGATAAAAATTCCGAAAATCGGATAAAACCAGCCAAGGNTGATCACAATATCCTTGAAAAATGGAATAAAAAGCTGNTCGCTNTATGCGGGATTGAACCACAGGAAACAGACGCCAATGCCCGCGATGATGATCTGCGCAGCGAATTTGGTTCGCGCGGAAAGNCCCCTGTTTTCATGATGGCGCAATTTGCTGATATCATCCCAGAAGCCGACCAGGCCAAAACCTGTAAAGACGAAAATTGTCTGCCAGAGATAGACGTTCGCAAGATCNCCCCAGAGCANGAGGCTTGCGCCCATGCTGAAAAAAATCAGCAANCCGCCCATTGTNGGCGTGCCGGCCTTTGCTGCGTGGGCCTTNACGTCTTCAAGAATATACTGGCCGCAGCGCAAGCGCCTGAGCCACGAGATGAAAGCCGGGCCTGCGAGAATGGAGAGGACAAGCGCNGTTATCAGGGCCGCCATGGATCTGAATGTGATGTAGCGAAAGACATTCAGCACAGTCCAGTCAGTGGCGAGAGGAACAAGCAGATTATANAACATCCNGCCTCCGGCCACGCTGATGCGCCAGCAGCGCTGCNAGATAGTCCTCCAGGCGATTGAGCCTGGAGCCCTTGAAGATGAGCATTGCGCGGNCGGGCACACCCTGATCCGCCAGCAGCTGCGGAAATTCGCCAGGCTCGCNCAGCGGAGTCACACGGCCCTTGTAGCCCGCNCTGATCTGNTCCAGCCACTGGCCTTTCCAGAACACTGCCAAAGGNCGGATCTGTCCCAAAAGTTCCCCCAGGGCTGCNTGGGCGGCTTGCGCGCCAGAGCCGAGTTCGCCCATTTCTCCGAGAATGGCAACCAGAGGCAGATTTCTGGCAGNTGCCTCCTGGCTTGCCCTTGTCAGCGAAGTCCGCATGGAAAGCGGATTCGCATTATAGCTGTCGTCAATGACCAGATATCCTTGCGTCCNGAGCAGCTGAAAGCGATGCTGCGGCGCGNTTGCCAGCTTTAGNCCGCTCTCGATCTCCTCCTTGCNAATACCCAGCTCCAGGGCCGCGCTTGCGCAAGCCAGCAGGGTTTCCGCAAGCGGCAGCGGCTCGGCAGCAAATTCAAAATCCAGCCTCTCCCCGCCCNGNCAAATCNCAAATCCGTCTTTTGGTCCCGAGCNAGGGGCCGTAATNCGCGCCCGCGCCGCTGTTGCCAAAATAACGCGCCCGCTGGCCGNTTTTTTTGGCTTCGCGAACCAGTTCGGGATAGTCCGCGTTGATCAGCGCCCTGCCCCCGGGCCTTAGATAATCCAGGAGCCGCGTCTTGTGCCAGGCCACGCCCTGCGCGCCCAGGCCTTCGGTATGGCCCTCGCCGGCATTGAGAATNATGGCCAGATCAGGCTGGCAGATATCGCCAAGATATTCCATGTCCCCNGCATGGCTGATGCCAGCTTCAAGNAGCAAGTATTTTTCATCACCGTCAGCATTCAGAATTGTCAGNGGCAGCCCAATCTGGTTATTGAAATTGCCTTCNGTNGCCCTGCATTTGCCGGCCCTGGCCANAATTGGGGCCAGCATTTCTTTCAGNGTTGTCTTGCCAGCAGTGCCAGTTATGCATACCACAGTCCCTGCCATCCGCTTCCGCCAGCATCTGGCAAGCTGGCCAAGCGCTGCGCAGCTGTCTTCAACCCTGATCACAGGCACTGNCAGATCAGGCAAATCACGTCCAGCCACTATGCACACTGCCCCTTTCGCTGCGGCCGCANACGCAAAATCATGGCCATCAACACGNTCGCCTGGCAAACAGAAAAAAATATCGCCAGCTTTCACCTTGCGGCTNTCAATCGCAACGCCGCNAGCCTCGCGCTCCGGCATCTCTNCGGCGCTGCCCATGCAGGCGGCCGCCTCNNCAAGACTCATGCGCAACCCAGCAACTCCCGCGCGACTTCCTGATCGCTGTAGTGGCGCTTTTCAGCGCCAATGATCTGGTAGTCCTCGTGGCCCTTGCCGGCAATGAGAAGCGCGTCATCCGCGCCCAGCAGCTCCAGCGCAGCCGCTGTCGCAGCGCGCCTGTCCGCCTCGCGGATGACCTTTCTGGCCTGGGCCAGCCCAGGCGCCACGTCGTCCATGATTNNATCCGGATCTTCCATGCGCGGATTGTCAGANGTGAGCACCGCCACATCCGAATAATCCGCCACTGCCTTGCCCATCAATGGTCTCTTGGTCCGATCGCGATTGCCGCCGCAGCCAAAAACAGTGATTATGCGCCTGAAGCCGGCCTCGCGCANAGCCTGCAGCGCGTTGACCAGCNCGNCCGGNGNATGCGCATAGTCAACAAATACATGCTTGCCAGAGGGATTTTCAATGCGTTCCAGCCTGCCTGGCACGCCTGCGAAACTTTCCAGCGCTCCCAAATCCCCAATGGAGACGCCCATTTGCAGGGCAAGCGCCTGAACGGCAAGCAGGTTTGAGGCATTGAAAGCTCCAACCAGGCGCGAATTGAGCCGCCAGCCGACGTTTCCATACGACATTCTCAGTCTCATGCCCGCAGGCGAAAGGGATTCGATTTCGCCCAGCAGCCAGTTGCGCCCAGCAACGTCGCGGCGCAAGCCAAACGCCAGCGCCTGCGGCAGAGCCTCCAATAGCCTGCGCCCATANCCATCGTCGCCATTGATAGCCNTGGCCTTGCCAGATTGCGGCAGCTCCAGAAACAATTTGGCCTTGGCCTGGAAATAGGCCTCCATNTCNTGATGATAATCGAGATGATCCTGCGTGAGATTCGTAAAAATCGCGCCGCTGAAATCGACTCCTCCCACCCGCGCCTGGCAAAGGGAATGCGAGGATACTTCCATGATCGCGATCTCCACTCCGGCGTCTTCCATGTCGCGAAGCAATGCGTGAAGCTCCAGCGCATCCGGCGTGGTGAGGCTGGCTGGCCTGCTGTAGCCAGGCCACTTGTAGGCAACTGTGCCAAGCACGCCCACCTTTTTGCCCAGAGCCTGAAACAGGCTTTCCAGAAGCCAGGCGCAAGTGGTTTTGCCGTTTGTGCCCGTAACGCCAATGACCTGCAGCGCCAGATTGCCAGTTCGCCAGCGCGCCTGCGCAAGCTGCCAGAGCGCTGCGGCCGGGTCCTGCACTGCGGCCACCTTGCAGTCAGGGAAAGCCTCCCGCAGGGCCCATGCGTCTGGCAAGGCACAAACCAGCCATTTTGCGCCATTTTTTACTGCGTCCGCCGCAAAGGCGACGCCATTGGCATTGGCGCCAGGCATCGCCACAAAGGCGTCTCCGGATTTTACCTTGCGCGAATCAATGCAAACGTCCATGCTTCCCTGCCGGCAGCTTGCCAGCAAGTCACCAAATTCAGCAGTCATTGTCTTTCCGAAAGCCAGAGAATGTAACTGGCGGATTTTTCAGGCGCCAGCCATTGCGCGCCAGGAGCTGGCGACTGCCTGACTACGCGATTGCCATTGCCTTTCAGTGTGGGCACTATTCCGGCCCGCGCAAACAGCTCCACAGCATTGCGCACGGATTTGCCTGTAACATCAGGCACGCGATCCGACGCCCTGGCCCTGTGCCCGGGAAACTGCATGCTCTCCGGAATCTGCGCCATCTGCGGCGCATTGGCCCAGGGCTCCCCCGGGGCCTTGGCCAGCCGCAAGCCGCGCTGACGCCTGGCAGGAGCTTCCTGCCTTGCCACAACCCGGACCTCGTTGAGAATGCCGGTATATGTGAGCAGTTTCTGCGCAATTGACCGGAAAGCCGGAGCCGCCACAACCCCGCCATACGGGTTTTTGGTTGGCTCATCCACAAGCACCAAAATAAAATAGCGCGGCTCGCGGGCAGGGAAAAAGCCGACAAATGAAGCGAGGCGCTTTTCGCCATAAACGCGGGCGCGGGTATCCGCCTTCTGGGCGGTGCCAGTCTTGCCGGCAATCTCCACCCCCTCCACGCGGGCGCGCTTGCCTGTGCCATCCGGCTGCTCAACCACATCGCGCATCATATCCATGACTTCATTGACAGCCTTTTCGCTCAAAACGCGGCGCGGCGCCTCCTCGACGCCTGTATCTTCCCTGATCAGGCGCAAGGGCTTGTAGATGCCGTGATTCAGAAAGGTCAGATATGCCTGGGCCATTTGCACTGCCGTTACGGAAAGACTCTGGCCAAAGGCCGCGGACATTATATCGACTTCGCCCCAGTCGCGCGGCTTGCGCAGAATGCCGCGGCTGTTGGCTACTGGGATTTCGGCAGATTCGCCAAAGCCAAGATCACGCAGATGCTTGCTCATCTGGCTGGCGCCAAGGGCAAGGCCGATCTTGGCCATCCCGATGTTCGAGGAATAGCGCATCACCTTGCTGGCTGGCAGAATGCCCTGAACGGAAGTGTCCCGGATAACAAAATTCCTGGTCTCCCACTTGCCGCCTTCGCAATTGATCAGGGTGTTGGGCGTAACTTTTTTTTCCTGGAGAGCGATTGCCATCACAAACGGCTTGAATGTCGAGCCTGGCTCAAGCGCGTCTGCCGCAAGCCTGTTGCGATAAAGCTGGGAGGAAGCGCCGCGATAGGCATTCGGATTGAAAAATGGATATTGCGCCCAGGCAAGAATGTCCCCGCTCTGGACATCCACGACAAGCGCGCCGCTCCAGCGGGCGTCAAATTCCTGCGCCGCCCTGGCGACTGCCTCCTCGGCCATGAATTGCACCTGCATATCCAGCGTGAGCGTGATATCCTCGCCAGCTGGCTGGGCGCGGCCAGCTTCATGCAGATAGAATCTGCGCCCCATGGCGTCGCGCTGCACAATCTGGCGCACCGGCATGGCGCCAAGACGATTTTCAAGCGCAAGCTCCAGGCCCTCCAGCCCCTTGTCATCCATGCCCACAAAGCCAAGCAGCTGGCCTGCCATGTGCTTGAATGGATAATAGCGCTCATACTCCCGGCTCAGGCCAATTCCCGCAAGACCGGACTTGCGGATTGCCTCGGCTGTGGCGTCATCCACCTTGCGCTTGAGCCAGATGAATTTCTTTTTGCCAGAAAGATCAGCCAGAATCTTTTGAACCGGAATATCCAGCAAACCGGAGAGCTTCGTTGCCGTTTCCGCGATGTTTTCAACTTCAGCTGGCCTGGCATATACGGATTTGGCCTCAACGCTGCGCGCTATGGCCTGGCCATTGCGATCATAGATCAGGCCGCGCTTGCCGGAGACCAGCTCCACAGCCGTATGCTGCTTCCTGGCCCTGTCCGCCAGTCTCGGGCCCTCGATCATCTGCAAATGCCAGGCGCGAAGCCAGAGTCCAACCCAGAGAACGCAAAAGATGCCTATTACAAAATTGATGCGCCATACCGGCCAGTTGGCATTTGCCAGCAATTTGCCAAGCCTGGTAACAGGCTCGTTCTTGCGCGCCTTTTCCTGCTTTTTTTCAGGACGCGCAACATAGCGGTTTCTTGCGCGCTTGCGAAAAGGCCACATTACCTGACTCCCATGCAGCGGATCTGGCCGGCTTTTGGCTCTTTCATGCCAAATTCCTCGGCGCGCCGCCTGAGTTCGTAAGGAGAGAGGAGTCGATCCCGCTCCATTTCCAGCTTCGCGTGCAGCGTTTGCCTCTCGCGGGCCTCATTCTGCGCGATATTGATAAAATATGTGGTATCAGTGCGCTCAATGCCGCTCCACACCAGCACAAGCCCCATTGCCGGGATAGCGAGCGCCTCAAGCGCAAGCAATAAAAGCCAGCCCCGATTTGGCCTGGGTTTCTGGGGTTTGTTGCGAATAGTCATATAATCTCGATTGCCCGTAATTTCGCGCTGCTTGCGCGGGGATTGACAGCCAGCTCCTCTTCCTGCGCCTGCAGCGGCTTGCGTGTGAGCAGGCGCGCCCTGCCCGCTTCCGCCCAGGCGCGAAATGCCCGCTTTACCAGCCTGTCTTCAAGGGAGTGGAAGCTGATGACCACCATTCTCGCGCCTGGGCCGAGCCATTGAGGAATAGCTTCCAGAAATGTTTCTAGCTGTTCCAGCTCGCCGTTAACGGCCATGCGCAAGGCCTGGAATGTGCGCGTGGCCGGATGCCTGCGCGCCGAGCGCCGCCATTTTGGCGGATAGGCCTGGCAGACCAGCTTTGCCAGCTGCAACGTGTCTTCTATCGGCTGTTTCTGGCGATCCTTTACTATTCTGGCGGCAATGCGGCTTGCCTGCGGCTCTTCGCCAAGCCTGGCGATGCAATCGCGCAATTCCGCGAATGTGGCGCGATTAACCAGATCCCGGCAGCTCCTGCCGCCAAAGCTAGCGTCCATGCGCATATCAAGCGGACCGCTTGACCTGAAACTGAATCCGCGCTCCGGCGCGTCCAGCTGCAGGGAAGATACCCCGAGATCAAGCAGGCAGCCATCAATCCTGTCCCAGCCAAGAGTCGCAAGCGCTTTCGGAAAATCGGCATAGCGCAGATGAAAGAGCTGCGCCCTGCGCCCGTATTCGGCAAGCTTCGCCTCAGCTATCGCCAGCGCCTCTTCATCCTGATCCAAACCGCAGAGCTGGCACTCCGGACAGGAAGCAAGAATTGCGCCAGCATGGCCGCCAAGGCCGACAGTCCCATCCAGATACTGCGCCTGCCCTGACGGATTCAGAAACTCCAGGGTTCGCGCAAGCAATACGGGCTTATGTGCATGCTGCTCCATTGAGCCGCCTAAAGATTGACGACAATGCCGCTTGCAGCCAGCTCGGCGCTGACATCCTCGCTGGGCACAGCCTCGAATTCGCCCTGATCCCAGATCTCGAACTTGTCCATAAGCCCTGCCAGCACGATATCCTTTTGCAAATTGCCGCATCTCGCCAAAGGCTGCGGAATTCTGACGCGGCCCTGGGCATCGGGAAAAATCTCATGCGCCATGCCAATCAGGCGCGTCTTGAAATTTGACAGTTGCCGGGAAGGCATCGGGATAGCGCACAATTTCGCCACTGTCTCTTCCCAGGCCTCCGGCAAGTAGCCGGTTATGCGGTTGTAGAGCATGGTCAGCCAACAGGAAGGCCGCTCATGGCCAGCAGATTCGGCGGCCCCAGCCAGCGCTTCAATGAAGCGGGGCGGCAACAGCAGCCTGCCCTTGCTGTCCAGGGCGCGATAATATGTGCCAATAAATCTGCCTGTTCCCACAAATCTGCCCGCAATTCCCACTTTTTCCCACTTATGCCCAATGGACCCGCGCGAGTCAAGAAAGCGGCGCTGGCCGCAAAGCCGCGCCAATGCTGGTTCATGCTTTACAACTGGCTGAATTTGTTATTTTTTAATTTTGCTCAAGAAAGAGATGGAACGTCCAAACCCCAGGGAAGGGCCTAACAGGACGCTGCTGGAAGCCTTGATGAAATTGATATTGACGCAGGCAGCGGGGTTGAAGCAGGCCGTTTTTGGGACTATACAGCCACGGACAAGGGCTGGTGTTACTTCAGACAATGTTTTTTGGCAGCGAAATTCCATGAACTGGAAAGGCTATCTCATGGCTGCGCTGGCAGCGGCCTTTTACGGCACAAATCCCATCTTCAGCGTGCCTGTCTATTCCTATGGCATGAACGCCAGCTCCATTCTGCTGTTCAGATATCTTTTGGGTTTTCCCTTTCTTGGCCTGCTTGTTTTTCTGCGCCATGAGCGGCTGATTCTGTTTAAAAGGGAAATAATGCCAGTCGCCGCGCTTGGCGTACTGATGGCCTGCTCTTCCCTTGCGCTGTATGAATGCTACCATTTTATGAACGCGGGCATCGCTTCAACCCTGCTTTTCATGTATCCGCTTTTGACTGCCCTGATTATGACAGCAGTTTTCAGGGAAAAATTCCGCCCTGTTACCGGCATTTCCCTTCTTGTGATGACTGCCGGACTTTATCTGCTGATGCAGCCAGGAGCTGGGGCTAGTTTCAATTTAACAGGCTTTGTCCTGATTTTTATTTCTTCGCTTACCTATGCGGTTTATCTCGTCATGATCAAGGTATGCAAAAACATTAATGCCCTGAATCCCCTNCAGTCCCTTTTTTGGCAACTGCTGTTCGGGAGCAGCGTGTTTTTCGTTTCCTGCATTTTCGAAAACGGAATTATCCTGCCGCATACCATTTTTGAATGGCTAAATCTGTCCGCNCTGGCGATTTTCCCTACCGTATTGTCCCTGCTTTTTACCATCAGGGCCATTGTTATCATCGGGCCAACGCCAACAGCCCTTTTTGGCGCGCTGGAGCCTGTTACCGCAGTTATCGCAAGTTATTTTGTTCTTGGCGAAACTGTCAGCGCAATTGAAATTTGCGGAGCTNTCCTGATCATAATTTCCACTATGCTGGCCATGCTGATTAATGCGGGGAAAAATTGACAAAACCAGAATGAAATGGCGACAGGAAGCGCCATTTCACTCCATGTGTTATCGCCGTTATTTTCAGAATGAAAGCGTCTCGCCGTCGTCAGGGATGACAATGCTGTCAATAAAGCCGTGTTTCTGGGCGAAGGCGCGCATTTCCGACCTTGTAACCGTGGCATGCGCCACGCTTTCCATATGGCTTATCACAAGACGCGCGCTGGGCGCGGCCTCATGAACTTTCAGCACGTCATGCTGATCCATTATAAGGCGTCCGAAAAACTTCAGGGATGCGCCGCAGGCATAGAGGATTATGATTTCCGGCTTGAACCTGTCAATCGTNTCCCTGACAGGATCATACCAGATCGTGTCTCCGGCCAGATAAAGGGTTTTTTCTCCAGGCGCCCTGAAAACAATGCCGCATGCAGGCCCGCAGGGNACCCGTGTGCCATNCCTGCATGGAGTCCTGATTAGCTCAACGTCGCCAAAGGATGTGTTCGAATAAAGCTCCGTGATGTCGGAAAAGCCCCCGTCCCAGAAAAATCTGGCATCCTCCGCGCTCTGCACAAAGACGGGCGTTTCCTTGCGCAAGGCATCAAGCCGTATTTTCGCGCCTTCCATGTCAATGTGATCCGGATGGAAATGGGTCACGATGTAGGCGTCCACGCCTGCCAAAACTTCCTCTCTGGAAAACGGCAGTTCAACGANCGGCATGGGAATGTCCTCTTTATCCTCTGTGAGGGGCCGGAAAGGCGTATCGCGAAAAATTCCCCAGCTCCCCTTTTTTACAAGCCACGGATCAACAAGAAAAGTGTGGCCGCCAAAGCCGATTTTCAGGGTCGCATTCCTGATTTGCTGAATCTTCATGGCAATTTCTCCTTTTGGCTTAATAAACAGTAAAAGCCCCTTGCAGGCAGGTCCTGTAACNAATCATATTACATGTTCATTTTCCAGGCAAGAAATTTGAAAGTCCTGCCAAATCAGCTATTATCAGCCTTTATCATCCTTTGGTTGTGTTATGGGAAAGCGCTCCACAAGATTGAGTTACCTGATCCACCTTCTGGCGACCATTCAGATAGTGAGGGAAATCGGCGCCAGAAGCGGCCAGGATTTGAGCAGGCATCTGAGCAGCGCCGCGCTGGCGGCGAGCATGCATACAAATCCCGCCTATATCAGGAAACTTATGCAAATCGCCGTAAACGGCGGACTGCTTGTTTCAGAGAAGGGCAAGGTGAATCCTGCGCTTGCGCTGAACCCGACGGACATTTCGCTGCTTCGCATTTTCCGGATTGCCGAAAGCNACGCCAGAATTCTTGACCAGGACATCCATATAAATCCCGAATGCAATCTGGCCAGGGAGCTGCANTTTGCCATTGGCGACGCGTATGGCNAAATATCGCGCTCCGCGCAGGAGGAGATGGAGAGGATTTCCCTTCAGGATATTATTGACGGCTATTATGCNCGCGCGGGAACTGACAGGCTGCCGGATTGANNGGCGTTTATGGCATTGCAGTCTGACATTGCTTGCGTTCCAGAAGCATCCAGAAACAAAAAAGGCGCGGAGAATCTCCGCGCCCGCTAAAATGCTTGTCAACAGGGCAACGCCCTGGCAGTCTATTTCCTTATTGTATCCGAATTCTGGTTATAGGCCTTGGCTACGCATTTCCATTCGCCATCCATTTTCATCATTAGCAGGATATCCGTAAAATCAATCCTGCCGCTCCAGCCTTCCTCCAGAATGCGAACTACCGCTAGCGTTTCCTCTACCATAATGACATCGATTCGCGCCCTGAAATTACTGTCGCCCCCAACAGTATCAACATTTTTGTAAAATTGCTCAATCGAGCCGTGTTCCAGCTTTCCGTCCAGATAGCCAAAAAGCACTGCCTCATCAATGAACAGCTCCCGGGCATATTTGCTTGTGCCCTCTGCAACCGTTTTTACAAATTTTTCCGCAGCCTTTGCAACAGCATCGTATTCCGCAAGCTTGTCTCTCACAACTTTCTCCTTGTCATCATTTTCAGGATTATTCCGGCAACGCAACCTCTGGCAGGATCATGACATGGCGACCACCTTGCATTATCATGACTCACCGGCCATGCAGCCCGAACCACCAGGCATGCCTGCCTAGATGTTGTTCCCCACTTCAAACCCGTCCCATATAGCCTGCAATATGGTGGCGACTGAACGCTGATCACCAATTTCATGCACCGCGAATCCGAATTTTTCCAGTTCCGCTTTCATGGATGGGCAGGGACGGAAGCCGGTAGCTGTAACAATGGTATCGGCATCAAGCGCAACCGGCCCATCGGCATTCTCAAAATGCGCCCTGCCAGCGCTGAAGCCGACGAATTTATGGTTCTCCAGCACCTTTACGCCATACTTTTCAAACAGGTCAGGAATCATCTGCGCATTGGGAACAGGACTTGGAATGCCTGCTGCAAGGATGTGCGGCAGGGCTTCCACAACTGTGACATCCTTGCCGTTTTGAGCATATTCCAGCGCCATTTCACATCCGACCAGCCCGCCGCCAATCACAACCACTTTCTGACCAATCCTGTCCGGATTCGCCAGCGCCTCAATACAGCCGACAATCTTGCCATTTTGCGCTTCGCCGGCAGCCAGCTCCACAGGCTCCGAGCCAGCGGCAAGAATTATCACATCCGGCTCCAGCCGGACAATTATCTCTGGTCTCGCCTCCTGCCCAAGATGAATATCAACCGGCAATCTGGAAAGTTCGTTCCTGTACCACTCGTTCAGTTCCCTCAC
>JAAUYW010000052.1 GCA_014804915.1 Desulfovibrio sp.
CAAATGGACTGATGTCGATCTGTCGGCGGGAGTTATCAGGGTTCCAAACGCGCAAAAAGGCATTGGCGTGCCCTGGCGAGAAGTGCCAATTACATCAGGTCTTGACCAGCTTTTTGCAAAATGGCGTCAGGAAGATGAACAGGCAGGAGCGAAATATATCGTTCACTATAATGGCAAGCCGGTCAAACGCGTCAAAACAAGCTGGCAACACGCTTTGAAGCGAGCTGGCATAGATTGCTACATCCGCCCTTATGATTTACGGCATGGATTTGCTACCGAGGCAATAGCTTCAGGAACAGATTATGGCACCGTATCATCTTTGATGGGGCACAAAAGTCCAGTCATGGTTTTGCGACACTACCAGCATGTAAACAACCGGCAAAAAGTAAAGGCTATGGAGAATCTGGTGCAGCCAGGGCTTATCGCAAGCCTTGTATGACCTGATTTTGTATGACCAGGTTTTAACAGGTCTGTCAGCTGCCGGGGAAGTTCTTGGCAGCTTCCTGAACAAGGGCAAATAAAAAGCAGTCAGAAAATAAAAAGGAGTTACGGAGAATATCCGTAACCCCTTGAAATTTCTGGCGGGACGGAAGGGACTTGAACCCTCGGCCTACGGCGTGACAGGCCGTCGTTATAACCAACTTAACTACCGCCCCGCGCGGTATGTATGGTGGGCAGTACAAGACTTGAACTTGTGGCCCCCGCCGTGTGAAGGCGGTGCTCTACCAACTGAGCCAACTGCCCTCATGGCGAAAATAGTTCTAGCGCTTTTTCGCCATTCTTGTCAAGAAAAAAAATTATTTTCCTTTTGCTGGCATTCCCCAGCGCGGGAAAAACGCCTGGCCGCCGCCTGTTGGCACCTGCTTGGCATCGCCCCCATGCCTGGTTGTCAGGTAAATGCCGCGGCTGCCGCCTCTGGAAGAGCTGAAGGCGATGAAGTAGCTGTCTGCGCAAAAGGATGGCTGCTCATCGCTGCCGGGCCCGAATGTGATTTGCCTTTCCGCGCCAGTCAGCAGATCCTGCACAAAAATGCGGTTGCCGTAATCGGTCATGCGGCTGAAAACCACCAGTGTGCCGTCAGGCGCGAGATTGGCTTCCGTGTTGTAGCTGCCATTCATGCTCACGCGCTGCGTTGCGCCGCTGTTGAGATCCTTGAGAAATATCTGCGGGCCGCCGAGGCGGGAGGATGTGAACGCCATCTTTGTGCCGGTGCGGTCGAAGGTTGGCGAAACATTGATTGAATTGTGTTGTTCAAGCACCCTTTCTTTCTGAAAAACGCGATTTAGCAGATAGATGACAGGATACTGGCCATGCGAGAGGGCAACAGCGACCTTGTTGTCCGGCATGAATGAAGGCCCGATTACCACATTGCCAGGAAAGCGAATTCTCTGCACGCGTCCTGTCGAACGGTCCCACACGCCAAGGGCGTGCGATTTGGGATCAATATGGCTGAAGACCACAAAGCGGCCATCAGGCGACCAGGAAGGCGACAAGGCCTCGCCTGGCATATTCGTCACCTGGCGCAGGTCGCGCCCTGTGGGCTTCACTATCCAGACGTTGGCCGCCATCTTGCCGGTTTTTTTCACAAAAGCCAGCGTGGAGCGGAAGAAGTCGCCGCTGCCAGTCAGCACTTCCAGCAAATCTGCGCAAAAGCGGTCAGCGACTTCCGCCAGATCGCCAGAATTGACTCCTGAATATTCCTTGCCAAACAGCCTGCCGCCAGTGTTGGTTTCAAAAGCCCTTATCTGCACGGACTTTGATCCGGAATCGCCATTGGGCCAGTATGACGTTACCAGAATGTCCGAGCCGGCAAGCTGGAAGCGCTTGAGATCCAGATTCGGGGGTTCCCAGCCATCCAGCACTGTGCCGCCCAGAACCGCTTTGGGGTCTGTAAGACGCATGAAGGGCAAAAAGCTCAAATTCTGTTGAATATAATTTTGCAGCTGGCCGCCCATGCCTCCCGCTGCCTGTCCTGGGCCGGTCAGCGGCGAGGCAAGCGCGAGATTGACGATATTCTGGCCAGGATTCATGATGTCAACGCGCATTGCCGCCTGCGCTGCGCCGGCAGCCGCAAAAACAAGCAATGCTGCCAAAAGCAGATAGCGCTTCATTTTCAGCTCCATTTGTCTGTCTGATTAACGCCTGACAAGCGTAAAGGTTAACTCAAATGTATCGCCGGCTCCGGCAGGAGGAGGCGTAATTTTGCCAGCGCGCCTGATGCCCTGGAGAACGTATTTGTCCAGCCTGGCATCGCCGCTGCCCTTCAGGATCGCGCTGTCCAGAATCTTGCCTGCGCTATCGCATTTAATGCGCGCGGTTACATGGTATGAGCCTGGCTTTGTCTGCTCAGGTATGTACATCGCATTGCGAAGCTCGGTCCTGATTTTGGTGAGATAGGGATTGAGGCTCGCATCCTTGCTTGCCGTTTTCACTGCTTTGGCTTCCTGCTTGGCCTGGGCGTCAGCCTTCGCCGCTGGCGGGCTGCCGCTCCAGAAAGCGAGAGTAACGTATGTTGGCACGCCATAAGGCGGCGTGCCGAAAGGGGAGGCGGCCTTGGCGGCAGCGCAGGCCGCGGTTGCATCCGCGCCCCTGGTGCCGCGGCATTCCAGCAAATGGCCGCTATCGTCAAGCGAGAGGCGCAGCTCCATTGTTTGCGAGAATTTCAGTTTGCCGGTATCAAGAATCCTGTTCAGAACCTTGCCGGCATAGCCATCATCAATAACAGCCGCAGCCTGCGAAGCGGCATGGGCGGCCGGCGCGGCCAGCAGCCAGGCGGCCAGGCAGCATCCCGTCCATATTTTGGTCATGGCGTCTCCTTGCATTAACGCCCCATCATTTCATCAAGTGTGAATACCAGGTCAAGATCAGTGTATTCCTGGCTGGGGGGAACCGGGAAATCGCCTGCCTGGCTTGTGCGGATTACTGCATTCACAGCCGAGGCGTCGAACTGGGCATTGCCGGAGCCTTTCGTTACCTCGGCCCGCTGCACCTTGCCCTGCAAATCGACAATCACCTTGACGACGCAGGCAAGCGCCTTTCTGCCGGAGGAGGCAAAGCCCCAGTTGGGCCGCACAGCCAGCATTACCTGGCCAATATAAACGTCGCCAAGGCCGCCTCCGCCAGGGCCGTCGCCCTCTCCGCCGCCGCCGCCCCGATTGCCGGAAGCAGACTTCCTTGCCTGATTGAGCGCCTGTTCAATGGCATTGCCGCGGTCGCCGGAATCGGCGCGGGAGGCCGCCCTGCGCGCCTGCTGCAGGGCAGCCGCGACAGGATCGGCCGGCTGCCTGTTCTGTTTTGGCGCTGGTTTCTTTGGCGTGGGTTTTTTAGGTTCCGGCTTTTTGGGTTCCGGCTTTTTCGGCTCGGGTTTTTTGGGCTCCGGTTTTGCTTCGGGCTTTGGCTCCGGTTTGGGCCTGGGTTCCGGTTTTGGCTCTGGTCTGGCTTCCGGCTTTGGCGGCTCGGGAACAGGCACAGGCTTTGGCTCCGGTATTTGCACGGGCTCGGGGACAGCCGGCGCGGGAGCTTCCGCCTGTCTGGGAGCGATCTTGTCAGGCGCCATGATTTCCTCGCGCGCAGGCGCTGCGACTTCCGCCTTGGGAGCAGGCGCTGCCGGGGCATTCTCGCCCTGCGCGGCTTCTCCCATTGAGCCAAGAATGGGCGAAGGCAGGCGGTTTCCGCCAGGCGCGCCCTCCACCAGGCTGATCATGATTGGCGGAGCTGACAAATGGAGCGGTTCCGGCGCCGGCCAGAACAGAATCAGAAGCAGCAGGGCCGTGTGCAGGCAAACGGAAATTATGAAGGAAGCCAGATTCATCCAGTCAGGATTCCTTTTTTGGCTGCTCGGGCTCCGCTATGATGCCAAGATTGTCTATTCCCGCCGCCTTGACCTGGCCCATGACCTCCACAACTATGCCGTACGGCACTTCCCTGTCGGCCTGCATGAACAGGGTCTTGTTCTTGTCTTTTACCAGCCTGACCAGATAGCCCTCAAGATCAGCCACATTGTCAATCGCGTATTCTTCCAGATAAATCCGGCCATCGCGCCTGACTGTCAGAATCATGTGCTCCACATCGCTTGGCAGCACTTCCACCTGTTTTGTCTGCGGAAGGTCAACTTCCAGTCCTTCGGTCATCATTGGCGTGGCGACCATGAAGATCACGAGCAGGACGAGCATGACATCCACAAAGGGCGTTACGTTGATCTCCGAGACCAGGCCGGTTTTTCCGGCGTTCATGCTCATTCTAGAGTTCCGCCTGGCCGGACCGCTGCGCCGGCCTGTGCGCGTTCATTTCACGTTGCACGCGGTTAAGGAAAAAACCCGCGAAATTTCCCAGCAACGTATCCAGCTGCGCCAGCTTTCCTGTAAACATATTATATCCAACTGTGGCGGGTATGGCTACCGCCAGTCCAATCGCTGTTGCGACAAGCGCCTCGGAAATGCCGGGCGCGACTGTGGCAAGCGAAGCCGATTTGGAAAGTCCGATTGAATGAAAGGAATTCATGATGCCCCATACAGTGCCAAACAGGCCGATAAATGGAGCCGTGTTGGCAGTGGTGGCCAGAAAGGGCAGGGAACGCTGCAGGCGCGCCATTTCCGATGCCGCCCCTTGCTGCAGGGCGCGGCGCACATTGTCAACTATGATTTCACTGGAATTGCCCATTTCACGCGAGCGGTTGAATTCCTGCACGCCGTCATGGGCAATTGAATAAAGGGGAGAGGCCGGATCGGCGCCAAGGCCCTGGACTGCGTCCCTGAGGCTCTTTGCCTCGTCAAAGCGGCGCGTGCCCCTGATTGCGCGGCTGCGCGCCGAGCCCAGCGCGATCGCCTTGTGAATCATCACGGCCCAGCTCAGAAGCGACATTACGACAAGCAGCGCGAGCACCGCCTTGGCCACGACACTGGCATGACTGATCATTGCCAAAAAACTGAATTCCATCCGCTTCTCCTGGCTGCCGCAAAACCCAGAAATATGTATGCGCGCCAGTTTGCAACTCTCTCTAACATTTTTCAAGATATTTTTAATATCGCTGTCTGCTGCCTGCGGTAAAAATAACTGCTTGCATTGCCAATAGGCCTCCATTATTGTCTGGTTATGCACATATTTCCGCCTTTTCAGCGCCAGGCCGCACTGTGCCTTGCGCTGGCCTGGGCCCTTCTCGCAGTCCTTTCCCCCTGGCCGGCGGATTGCAATGCCAAACCCGCCAGGGAAGCGGCAAAGCCCATATACAAGGGCCAGCGCCAGCCCGTCGATCACCGCAAGGATAAATTGCCGGCCGCTCCGCTTGGAATGCAGCAGGCTGTTGAGCGGGCGCTTGGCCACAGCCCGTCGCTTGGCAGCCAGGAGGCGCAAAGCCGCGCCTCGGAGGAAGCGCGCAAATCCACCATTGGCGCATTTGGACCCAAGCTGGGCATGACCTATTCGGCCATCAAGCAGGAGCGCAAGACGGAGCCGGCTTCAACGCGCGCGGCCGAATATGGCACATATTCCTGGGGCGTCGAGGTTTCCCAGCCTGTTTTTCAGGGATTTCGCCTGCTTGCCAACTACCAGAAAGCCGCGCTCCAGGCAGACAGCGACCTGGCTGCCCTGCGCAATGCCGAGCTTTCCACAACCCAGCAGGTGCAGGCGGAATTTCTTGCCTGCCTGGCTGCCGAGGAGCTCGTAAAAAGCGAGACCGAATCCCTGGGCAGGCTGCGCGACCAGCTCAGGATAACCCAGGCCTTTCACGAAGTCGGCTTGCGGCCAAAGCTGGATGTGCTCCAGGCAGAGGTGGACGTAAGCCAGGCTGAGAATGTGGTGATTCAGGCTGAAAACACGCGCGATACAGCCTATGCCAAACTGAACACGTTGCTCGGGTTTCCGGCCGAGGCGCGCCTGACCTATGTGGGGCAGCTCAAATATGTGCCATTCGGCAAATCGCTTGAGAGCTGCCTCAAGACAGCCTATGCAAAGCGGCCGGATCTCTATGTGGCAAACAAGGCGGTTGAAATTGCCAAAAAGGACCAGACCCTGGCGCAAAGCGGCTATTACCCTCGCATTGAGGCCTACTACAACATCAACCAGCGCGGCAACACGCCAGACCTGCAGATAAAGGGCAATAACGGCTCGCGCAGCTCCACATGGGAGGTGGGCGTGACTGCGAGCTGGGATGTTTTTCAATGGGGCGTCACCTGGTTTGATGACAAGCGCGCGGGCTGGCTGGTGACAAAAATGCGCCAGGAAGAGGAGAATCTCAAACTCAATGTCGGCTATGAAATCAAATCCCGATTTCTGGCCTTGCGAGAGGCGGAAAAGCGGATTGGCGTTGCCGAAAAAGGCGTTGCCCAGGCCAGGGAGGCATATCAGGCCGCGCTGGCCCGCTACCAGGAGCAGGTGGGCACTAACTTTGATGTCCTGGATGCCTCTTCCAATCTGAATCGCGCCCAGGCCTCGCTCACTTCCAGCCGCGCCGACTATCTCACTGCCTTGAGCCAACTCTATTACGCAATGGGCGAATTTCACCCGGACTTGCTAAAGCCATAGGATTCCATGACTCATACTTTCCCGGAACCAGCTTCAGAACCATGCTTCAAGATTACGCCGCTCGGAGGCCTCGGTGAAATAGGCCTCAATTGCCAGATCTGGGAGTGCGAACATGACGCCGTGATGATTGATTGCGGCCTCATGTTTCCCGATGATCTGCATCATGGCGTGGATGTGCTCATTCCCCATTCCGAAGCTGTGCGGGCTGTAAGCGGTAAAATCAGGGGCATTATCCTCACGCACGGCCATGAGGACCATATTGGCGCGCTGCCCTGGATAGTGCCGGAAATCAGGGGCGTCAAAATTTATGGCTCCAGATTTACGCTCGCTCTTGCCGCCCACAAGCTGGAAGAGCACGACCTGTTGCGCCATGTTGAGCTGCATCCGGTTGAGCCTCGCTCCCAGCTTGAAATTGGCGCAATGCGCTTTCATTTTTTTCCGGTCTGTCATTCCATTCCGCACGGCTTTGCGCTTGGCGTTGAGACGCCAGTTGGCAGGATAATCCACAGCGGCGATTTCAAGATAGATCCGGAGCCGCTTGATGGCGAGCCGACAGATCTGGAAGGCATCCGCGAGTTCGCTGGCCCGGAGGGAGCCAGGGTATTGCTCTCGGACTCGACCAACGTTTCGCGCGAGGGCCGCTCCATCACTGAGCGCGAAGTCATGGCTTCCCTGGACAGGGTATTCCAGACTGCCAGGGGCCGGATTGTCGTTACATTGTTTTCAAGCCACATCCAGAGAATCCAGGAAGTTTTTGATCTGGCGCGCAAATATGACAAGGCAGTGATCATCAGCGGCAAATCGCTTGCCAACAATATCGAGATCGCTTCGGAACTGGGCGATTGCCGTCTGCCCCCGGCTTTTCACAACGCCTATTACGGCATGCCGGACACTCCGCCTGACAAGATTGTCCTTATCGTCACTGGCGCGCAGGGCGAGCCGCTGTCCGCGCTTTCGCGCATGGTTTTCGGCGGCCACAGGCAGCTTGCGATTGAGTCTGGCGATACGGTGATCATGAGTTCAAGGGTCATTCCCGGCAATACGCGCCCAATTTCACGCATGCTCAATGAGATGTGCCGCCTTGGCGCAGACGTATATTATGAAAATTCAAATCCGGTTCACGCTTCCGGGCACGGGCATCGCGAAGAGCTGAAAGAAATGCTTGAAGCCGCGCGTCCGCGCCTGTTCATTCCCATTCACGGCGAATACATGCATCTGGCCCTGCATGCCCGCCTGGCCGAGCAGACTGGCATTGCCGCGGAGGACATAGCCACTCTTGAAGATGGGCAGCCGATCGCGATTTACAGGGACAGATACGAAATTCTGCCCTCAATTCCGGTTGATTATACTGCCGTGGATGGCAAGGGTGTCGGCGATGTCGGCGCCACTGTCCTGCGNGAGCGGCAGATACTTGGNGATGAGGGCATTGTGGTTGTCANNCTCATGCTNGACGGNANTACCGGCGATGTCCTGCAGGGGCCGGAAATTGTCTCCCGCGGNTTTGTCTATGAACAGCAATTAAGGCATGTGCTGGAAGACGCGAAATGCCTGGTGCTGGATGAGCTGGAAGAGANANCATCCCTTGAGACNCTCCGGGAAAACATCCGCCTTTCGCTGCGCCGTTTTTTCAGGCGTGTGCTGGAGCGGGATCCNCTGGTTCTGCCCATCATCGGCACAATTTGAGCAAGCCCCATGTGGAGTCAGGGCAGGCTCTATTTNGNNTGGCTGCTAATCCTTCTGGCAAGCGCCTGCTGCCTGTTTATCCCTTTTATGTTNGCTGGCAAGGCGCATGAGCCGCCGAGGCTGGANTGGTCGCCAGGCTACTGGGAAGTGCTGCCCAAAATCGGGCTGGCNCGGATTGTGCCNTTTGCGCGGGCAAGGCTNGTCAATCCGGCCACAGGCGCCGGGCCTGCGCANATCAGGGAGNCAGCCAGCAAAAGGCTTGCGCCAAAATATTGAGATAGCGGCGNAAGCCGCGCTTTTTTTAGCCGTCGATTCAGCCNGGCAGCCAGCGCTCGCGCCGCTCCTGGCCATTTTCCGTTGACTGTTCCAGATTTGCGGCCTATACAGATTNNGAAGGCGCCTGGAAACAGGCTTAATAGGGAAGACGGTGCAAGNCCGTCGCGGACCCGCCGCTGTAACCGGGGAGATTCTCCGCAGGTTTAAAGCCACTGCCGCGCTTGGCGCAGCGGGAAGGCGCGAGAGAATCNCTGATCCGGGAGCCAGAAGACCTGCCTTTGCATATAANAATTTCGCCTCGGGCATGTGGCGGAATTGCCGCAGGGAAAAACGTATCCGCGGATTTTGGCTTTTGGCTTTTGCCTGAAGCGCAAAATCCGCGATTTTTTTTGGCAGCTTCTCCATGGGTAAATTTCTGATTGTCCTGCTTGCGCTTGCCTTTCTGGCAGCGNTGAATGGCTCTGGCTCAAGACCNGGNCAGCATCCTGAAAAGCCGCAAAGGATTGTCTCGCTTGCGCCNGCGATTACCGAAACTCTCCAGGCNCTTGATCTGGGCGAAAATCTCGCAGGCGTAACCAGATTNTGCAGAATTGCGCCCGGCGCAGCTCCAGTTCCGGAAGTTGGCGGTTTCAGGGAAGTCAGTCTTGAGGCAATCGCCAGAACAAATGCGGATCTCCTGNTTCTGCCGCATGACATGGCCCATTTCAGGTCCATGATTGAGGCTCTCGGCATTCCCGTCCTGCTTTTCAGTTATGCCTCCCTGCCGGATTATCTCGCCTCCGTGCGGACNCTTGGCCGCATTNGCGGGCGCGAGGAACAGGCGGAAAGGCTTGTCAGCGANTTCAATGCGGCTTTTGCNGCGCAGGCTNCGCAGGCGGCGCCGACNGTATTGTTTGTCCTGTTAAATCCTGATGAATTTGATAGCCAGCCGGCAGAAATGACGATTGTTGGCAGCGATGANTTCTATAACGGGGTGATAGCCGCAGCNGGAGGCAGAAACGCCTATGCGGGCCCNGTTCCTTTTCCGCGCATTTCCCTGGAAGCGNTGCTTGGCCTGAAGCCGGATGTGATTGTCCTGGCCGCGCCGCGCCATACTGATGAAAACAGGCTGCTTGCCAGCTGGCGCAACGCGCCTGGCCTGAAACAGGCAAAGGCNAGCCAGTTTCTGCTGCTTTGCGATCCGGCGGATACAATCCCCGGGCCCTCCGCGCTGGCTACCATCCAGAAGCTGGCGCAAGCTATCCGNTCAGTCCGGGAGTCNGGCTNATGTCTTTTATTGAATGCCGCGATTTTTCTTTTTCCTGCGGGCAAGNNCGCATTCTGGAAAAAATCAGTTTCCGGATTGATAGCGGCGACTGGCTTTTCATTCTCGGTCCAAATGGCTCCGGCAAATCGACATTGCTCAAGAATCTCCTGCGTCTTGTGCCGGGAGTCTGTCAGGGCAGCCTGCGCGTTGGCGGCCGGCCAGTCAGGGAATACCGCCAAAGGGATCTGGCCAGGTTGCTGGCCTATCTGCCCCAGGCTGGCGGCCGCCTGCCTCCTTTCACAGTGGCCGAGTTTGTGCGCCTTTCCCGCTACCCTTTTGATCCGTTTGCGCAAAGCCGGCCAGATGGCGGCCATCTTGACATGGAGCGGGCGTTTGCGTTGACCGGCACTGCCAGCCTTGCGGACAGGCGCCTGGATCAGCTGTCTGGCGGCCAGCGTCAGCGTGTTTTTCTGGCTGCGGCCCTGGCCCAGGGCACAGGCGCGCTTTTGCTCGATGAGCCAGCCGCGTTTCTGGATCCGGAAAGCGCCTTTGAGCTGAACGAGCTTTTGAAGCGGCTGCATAGCGAGCAGGGCCTTACTCTGCTCACAGTGACTCACGACCTGAGCCAGCCGCTGGAAACTGGCGGCAAGGCCCTGGCATTGCGCCGGGGCAGGCAAATCTATTTCGGCCCTGCTGAAGATCTGGTTGCAAACCGCGTATTTGAGCAGGCCTTTAACTATCAATTCAGCTATGTCGCGCATCCGCGCACTGGCAAGACCCTGGTGATCGCATGATTTCTCCGGCCTTGCGGATCGCGCTTGTAATTTTTGCGGCCCTGCTCTGCCTGGCTTTGTCTCCCTTTGCCGGGCCGGTCTGGATTTCGCCTCTGGAGGCTTTGGATCCAGCCAGTCCGGAGTATCTGATCTTCTGGCGCTTGCGTTTGCCCAGAAGTCTGGGAGCCTTTATTGCCGGCTCCGGCCTGTCCCTGTGCGGGCTCGCATTTCAGGCCCTGTTTCGCAATCCGCTCGCTACGCCCTTTACGCTTGGCATTTCCTCCGGCGCAGCCCTGGGCGCAGCGCTTTACTCGCGTTTTGGGCCGGATGCCGCTTTTCCAGGCGGCGGCGTGGCTTCCGGCCTGGCTGGGTGCCTGGCGGCCATGCTCGCTGTGTATCTGCTTGCCAGCGGCGGGGGAGGCTTTTCCGCGGGCGCGCTGCTGCTGGCAGGCGTGATCATCAATTTCTTTTTTTCAAGCATGGTCATGTTTGTGCAGTATGCCAGCAATGCCCAGGATGCGGCGCAGATCATGCGCTGGCTGATGGGCTCGCTTGCCGGAATTTCGCCTGCCGCCCTGCCCGGGCTCGCTCTTGTTCTCTGCTGCGGTTACTGGATATTCGCAAAAATCGCGCCCGAGCTGGACCTGCTGCTTGCTGGCGAGGAACTTGCGGCCAGCCGCGGCGTTGATGTGCGGCGCGTCAAATTGCTGGTGTTTGGCGCGGGCTCCTTTCTGGCAGGCATAATCGTGGCTTTCTCCGGACCAATCGGTTTTGTCGGCATGATGATTCCTCAGATTTGCCGCCTGCTGCTGGGTCAGACACATGCCCGCCTTGTGCCTGCGGTATTCTTTATGGGGGGCGGCTTTCTCGTTGTCTGCGATCTGGCGGCCCGTACCCTGCTTGCGCCTGCCGAGCTGCCAATTGGCATCCTCACTTCCATGCTTGGAGCTCCCTTTTTTCTGTGGATGCTTTACCGCGGCGACAGCCGCGGAACGTTATTATAAAGCGTGTATGTCAGCAGGGGCATTGCCCTGCAGGGAGGGGAAATGAAAAAACTGCTTGTGGCTGCGATGATTTTTGCCGCGCTGCAGGGGAGCGGGGCAGGGGCTGCGGAAAGGGTCGAAGACACTGTGGTGGTTACAGCGAACCGGATAAATGAATCATATCATACCGTTTCGCAGGCAATGACGGTTATTGACAGCGAAACGCTTGCCAAAAACCAGTATGAAGATCTTTCCGGTCTTTTGCAGGCGTATGGCTTCAGCATTGACAGCTACGGGCCGAGCCAGTCTTCATCCCAGGTGTCAATCCGCGGCATGGCCAGCAATTACAGCAATCCCCTGGATTCAAATGTGCTTGTTCTGGTCAATGGCGCGCCAATAGCTACAACCAACCTTGCCGAGATACCAATGGACGGCATTGAACGCGTTGAAATCCTGCGCGGCCCGGGTGCTGTGCAGTACGGCAGCTCCGCTGTCGGCGGCGTGGTCAATATAATTCCAGCGCAGGGCCATGACAGGTTTCAGCTCTCTGCCGAGGCTGGCCACGGCTCCTGGAATGGCTGGCGCGCCCTGGGCAGNCTNTCCGGCAAGCTGAAGGCGTTTGATTTTGCNGGCGCNGTTACCTGGAACGCGCAGCGCAGCAATTACACGACAGGNGACGGCAAGCTCTACCAGGANACAGCNGNAGCCGGCCGGCTTGGCTATCTGATGAATTTTGGCGNCAATTTCAATGAAGAGAACCGGATTGGCGCAATNATTCTGGGCGCNGAGGATCTGGGCCTGGGACTTTCCCAGAGCCTGTCCAGCGANGAGCNGTATAATGGCATTGATATCAAGGCAAAACGTATCAATTCTTCAGTTGATGTCACATATGANGGCGGCTACGGCCCCTCAGGNCTGGCCTGGAAACTGCGCTATTTCAATGCCTATGACCTGTTCAGGGTGACGTATCCGGAAACTGGNTATTATTCTTCCTATTCTGATTACGCGATAGAAAACAGGCAGACNGGCGGCCACGGCCAGNTATCCTGGAGCCGGGATTTCCTGACGCTTGNTGGCGGCATTGATTATACGGAATCGGAATATTCCTCCGGCTTCGCGCCNAGCTATACGCAGACGGACACTGGCGCCTACGNGATGNTGAAGCTGGCCTTTTTTGATGATTTCCTGGTTCTGAATGGCGGCTTGCGCTACGATTTTTATACNTTCAACGTGGATGGCAATACGCAGGACATGACAAACACCAGCCTTTCCGCAGGCGTTATTCTCAACCCGCTGGACTGGCTTTCCGTGCGCGCAAACATTGGCCAGTCATACAAGGTTCCCAGCGGTCTTTATGTGGTCGGCTATGAAGGTCCCTATGGAGTCAGGGGCAATCCTGACCTTGAGCCGGAAAAAGGCCTTACCTGGGACGTCGGCGTTGCCGCCAGCTGGCGCGGCCTCAGGGCTGGCCTGACCTATTTCGCCACAGAATACAGGGACAAGATNATCAGCCGCGCGCTGGCCGATNGCTCNGGCTATAGCGAATACTACAACCAGTCCGGACAGAGTTTCATCAATGGNCTTGAAGGCAGCCTGAGTCTTGATCTGGGCGAATTTTATGACTGGGATTTTATGCTGCGCCCGTATCTCAATTTCACGAGGCTGTTTGAATACAGGGATGCGGAGGGCGAGCGCCTGCAAAACACGCGCGAATTGACTGCTTCCTTTGGCCTCAATTTCAGTCATCCCGACTGGGGCCTGGATGCNGATCTGCGTTTTACTTACCTNGGCTTCCANCATGAGCAGAATTTCAGCGCGAATTATCCCTATCCGGAAGTGCGCACAGGCAACAAGCTGGTGGGGGATTTTTTCGTCAGCAAGACTGTGTATGAAAATGACTGGGGCAAATTCAGCGTCAAGGGCGAANTTCGCAATTTCACAAATGAGAATTATGCCTATCGTTATGATTACCCGATGCCNGGCCGCTCGTTTTATGTTGGCGTACGCTATGATTTTTAGGCTGGCTGGCGGAGAGAGCAGGGGAGATCAGGATGNGGGATGTTTTTCTGGCCGGCGGTCCGATGATGTGGCCGCTNCTGGCCTGTTCTGTGGCAGCGCTTGCGGTCNTTCTTGAGCGCTGCTGGTTCTGGCGCAAACTGGGCCTTGCCAGGGATGCCNCCCAGGCCGCGAAATTGCTGCGGGAGGGCAGGCCCGGGGAGGGTTGTCAGGGCCTTGTTNCTGCCATGCTCAATGCCGGCCTGGCNGCGCCGCCAGGCAAAAGNGGCAAGGCAATGGAGGTCGTNGCGCTCGCAGGCGTGGCCAGGATGCGCAAGGGCATGAATATCCTGGATACGATCATCACTGCCGCGCCAATGCTCGGCATAATGGGCACTGTGCTCGGCATTATCAGCTCTTTTGACATGCTTGGCGCAAGCGGCGTGGGCGATCCGAAAGCGGTGATATCCGGCATTGCCCAGGCGCTGCTGACTACNGCCTTTGGCCTTGGCATCGCAGTGTTTGTCATTTTTCCCTATAATTATTTTAATGCCCGCATAGAGGCGGCTCTGGATNTGCTGGAGGCCTATGCNGACAGGCTGGAGATAACGCTGGCCTGCGGCAGCGGAGACATACCCGATGCGCCTGCCAAGAGCTAAAAAGCGGCCCCGNATGGAGCTNCTCGCNCTNATGGATGTCGTGTTTCTGATTCTCGTGTTTCTNGTTTATGCCATGCTGTCCATGGTGCGGGTAACGGGCATGCCTGTGAATTTGCCGGAAGCCAGAAGCGGACAGNCGGAGCAGGAGACGGCNCTGGCGGTGAGCGTGCGNGGCGACGGNTCGATCTGGCTGGACAAANGCGAGGTCAGTCTTGAGGATTTGCCGCAGGCCTTGCGCAGGCTTNCNCCTGANGNTGGGCGNGAGCCGNCAGTTCAGGTATTTGCGGATGCTTCTCTGCCTTGTCAGCGNTTGTATGCGGTGCTGGAAGGGCTCAAAATGGCTGGCATCAGAAAAATNTCCCTGCAGGCCAGCCTGNANGGGANCTGAAAATCCGGTTCTGCCCGAATTTTCCAGGCGCCGGAAACAGGCGCGTGGCNCTTNGNGCCGCGACTCTTGTCTCCCTNGGGCTGCACTGTCTGNTAATTTGNCTGCCTGGTNCCTTTTTTTCAGGACCGGAAGCCGAATCTCCCGCAGGAACGGGAGTTGTAATCGAGCTTGGCCCAGGCCTGGCGAATCCTGNAGCAGGCAGCGCCAGGTTATTGCCNCAAGGCAAGACGGATTTGGAAACTGCCGCGAATGTAGCCATGCCGCCGGCAAAATACGGGACGGAAAAGGCNGCNGGNCGGCAAAGGGAANTCCGGCCAGAGCCGAAAAAGACTTCCGGAAAGGCCAAAAAAGTGNTCGGGGCNGCTGGCGGAAAGCAGGNCNANGCAGCGTCTGCTGGCAATGCCAGCCAGGCGGCCAGGCCCCAGCANGGNGAAACNAGGGCGCCGGCCCTGGCCGGAGACGGAAAAATGCCCCAGCCGCAGTATCCGGAACTGGCCCGCAGGCGCGGCCAGGAGGGCACAGTCAATGTGCGCTGCCAGGTGGACGCCGCTGGCAGGGTGCAATCTGTGGAGCTTGCGAAAAGCAGCGGCTTCCGGCTGCTGGATGAAGCCGCTCTGAAAACTGTAGCCAAATGGAAATTCCGGCCAGGGACAAGGGATGGCGCGCCAGTGGCCGGCACGGTGATTGTGCCAGTGCGCTTTCAGCTGCGGTAAGCGGAGCCAGAAAAGGAGATGCGGATGCCAAACCTGATGCCCCCAAGCCGGACAAGCGTGGACAAAGCTGGCCGGATATTGCGGCGCGTGAATGCGCAAAGTGAGGATTTTGATTTTGCGCTGGATATTCTTTCGCAGTGGCGCAGCCTGCATTCATATCCGGTAAACGCGATGAAAGTATTGATTCGCCGTCATACAGCGAAGGCCTATCCGGAAGCGATTGTGGCGCAAAGGCTGAAGCGCTTTGCCTCCATTGTGGACAAGCTGGGCAGGTATCCCAGCATGTCGCTGGCAAAAATGCAGGCTATTGGCGGCTTGAGGGTGGTATTGAGCACGGCGGATGATGTTTATAATCTTCACAATACGCTGGTTTGCAATAGCTCACATCAGGCCAGGTTGCCCGCGGCTGATTATATCTTCAAGCCAAAGGCGGACGGCTATCGCAGCGTGCATCAGGTTTTCAGATATAAAAGCCGTAGCCATCCGGAACTGGATGGAATGCGCGTTGAAGTGCAAATCAGGAGCAAATTGCAGCACGCCTGGGCGACGGCGGTTGAAACTTTGGGCGTGATTACAAAAATGTCGTTAAAGACCGGGCAGGGAAGCGATGAAGCGAAAGCGTATTTCAGACTGGCAAGCGCGCTGTTCTCCCTGGATGAGAATTCTCCGGTGCTTGAGGAATATAAAGATGCGGCTCCGGGTCTGCTGGTTGAAGAATTGGACGCTCTGGATGCTTCACTCCAGTTTTCAGGCAAAATAAGGATGCTGGCCAAGTCAATCAAGGCAATTGACACCAGCTTCAGAAAGAGCGCGTATCAGCTTCTGGAGCTGGATACAAGGCGAAACAGGGCGAATATCGTAGGCTTTTCCAAACAGCAGCTTGATTATGCCGAGCAATTATATCTGTCGCGCGAGCAGGATAACAGAAACAACGGCCATATTTCAGTAGTGCTGATTGGCGTTGGCGAGCTGAACGCGATAAAGGCCGCGTATCCAAATTATTTTCTGGATGCGAACCTGTTTCTGGATAATCTGGAAAGGGTGAGCAAGATTTACCGCAAATAGCGCGTTCATGAGCTGGCCAGGGCCGCCAGGTAATGCGGCCAGGGATCAAATTCGAACGCATTCCCGCAGCCGCGCAGCTTTCTGTAGGCTGGGGCATTGAAATTTTTTGCATCGCCGCCGTACGGATTGTCTTTTTCAGGGTCAAAGTCCAGGGCAAAAGCCCAGGGGGTAGTTCTTTCCGGTCTTATCTCCAGCTTTCTTGCAAGCCTGGCAAAATCCGCTATGAAGGCACCCAGTTTTTCGCGGTAGAAGCGCTGGCTGGTTTTGGCCCAGTTTTCATATTCCTTTCCGATCGCCGGCTCTCCAATTGCGAAAGCAAATGCGGCCTGGTTTTCAGCCTGATCCTGATAGACTGTTTCCGGGCGGCAGAAAACGCTGGCTGTATTGAACCAGTAGCGCGCTTTTCTCCTGTCCTTCAATGCCATGGCCGCGCGGCAGCCTCCCATAGGAATGTCAGGCTCGGGCGCAAGCCTGTAAATTGCCCCGGTGAGGACTTCCCGCTCCTGTTCTGAAAGCCCGCCAAGCAGCTTTTTCCAGCCTGCGGTCCAGTAAGGGTAATCAGTCAGCGTCTGCAGAAGAGCCTCAGGGGACATGGACTCGGCGTTTGAATCCAGACACTCTAGAATCTCGCGTGTTAGCTGCGGGGTTTGAATCTGCCAA